>CAYYHT010000126.1:0-13508 GCA_964471355.1 uncultured Enterobacteriaceae bacterium | reverse complement strand
CGGCCGGGTTCTTCACTTGGCTGTACACGCTGTTTTCGGTGTGGTTCGTCCAGTGGATTTTCTGGTCCATCTTCGTCACCGAAGGCATGGCAGGCCTGTATGAAGATCCCTCTCTGACCACGTTGCGCTACCGCATCCTCCAATGGATTGCCGCGGGCTGGTGCTCGTCGACCGGTCCCATGCTGGTCCGGCGGGGTGAAGGCTTCTTCAACCACTTCTTCGGCGGCATCGTCTCGGGTGGCATCGGCGCTGCGGTCTGGCATTACTGCGGCTACAACCTGTTCCAGGACTACTACTTGGCGCCGGCACTCGGGGTGTTCGCTTGGGGCTTCACCTACGGCTTGTTCGTGTGGCCCATCCCCAAGGACCTGTACGCCGGCTGGATTCGCGTGCTCTCGGACCATCGCTACGCGTACCGCATCCCCATCGACCACGAGGATGGCACGCACTCCGAACGCTTTATTGGGCACTTCCCTCGCGGACTCGACCTCTTCCTTCCCGTGGACAAGGGCGTGGCCGAGCTGCACATGTCTGTACTCGTCGACGACGATCACAACTACGCCGTCCGCGGCCTGTCGGTCTGGCCGACCATGACGCGTCGCTTCCTCGAGAGCATCGACTTGCGCTATGACCCGACGCGGCCCGCTCCACTGCAGACCACTCTCTCAAGTGGTGACCGCATGAGCATGTCCGATGGCGTCAACACGACCCATGTGGAATTCGTGCTGTTGCCAAAGGAGGAAAGGTGAACCTGCGGTCGCTCAAGAACGCCTTCATCGCCGCGACTGCTCTGTGCCTAGGCGTCGCCTGCGGCGGCTGCATGGAAGACCCCGAAGAGGGAGCCGTGCCGCTTGAGTGGTCCACCTACCGCATCGGACAAGAGGTCAAACAAGAGAAGAACCCCGAAGTCCACATGCAGATCTTCCTCAACCGCGAGCAATGTCGCGGCAGGTTGACGCTGACCGACGAGCAGGCCGATGAATGTGTGCCGCGCTTCGATCGGGCCGCCGGTCAGGCGCGCTTGGCCTTCCGCTTGGTCGACAAGGTCACAGCCGACCCGCTCATGCTGCCTCTCGAGCAGGACCAGATCCAAGTCGCGCACATGGGGCGTGGCGTCTCGAACTTCCAGCTGATTCCTCACAACCCACAGCCGGTTCCGCAGCTGTTCATCCTGCTCATCGATGGCTCGGGCTCGATGCACCAGCCGACGACCGAGACCGGCCCGGTCATGAAGGTCTACAACGCGCTCATGGACAAGCGCGTGATCGAGGGCTTCTTCCCCAAGAAGTCACAGGTTCAGCGTGGCGTGACCCTGCTCAAGTTCACCGACAAGGTGTACGGCTTCGACGGCGGCGCTCCGCGCGTCATCACGAGTCGCAAGGAATACAAAAAGACGGTCCAGAACTACATGCTCGGCGGGCCACGTGGCTGGACCTACCTGTACAAGGCCGTGCAGTACACGGTCACCGAGATGTTGGTTCTGCCCCAGATCCAAAACTGGCTCGAGATGAACGTCGCCGAGCCCACGGTCGTGGCTCTGACCGACGGATTCAACAACGAGCAGAGCAGTGATTCCTGCGCGACGAACGCTCCACGCCTCAAGAACACCCTCGAGATCATCAGTGCGGCGCGCAACGCCCCACTCGGACTGCGCCCGACGCTGTACACGGTGGGCCTTGGCAAGCCGATCAACCCGTCTTTCGAGGTCCCCAAGGGCTCGTTGACCCCAAGCGCCGGCAAGCTGTGCGGGCGGTACAAGGACTCGGTGATCAACGCCGGCCTCGAGCGTCTGGGCATCGACAACCCGTCGATGGCCTGGATGGCGGCTGTCGGCGGTGGCACGTCGTTCAGTCGAAACTCGCACAAGGGACTGGCCAAGGTCTTTGTGGCCGCGGCCGCCGAGCGATACGAGTGGTACGAAGTCTACTATGCGGTTGATGGCTTCTATCATCGGCGCAGCTTCAAGACGCAGATCCAGCTGCGGGCGTTTGCAAAGGGCTCGGGCACCGTCGAAATCTTCCCAAGTGGTTGGTTTGACGCCCCGACCGGAAGCCGCGCCGAGGGCGACAAATGGGTGCAACCGGCTCCGTACCGGAACACCTTTGCTTTCCTGCTGCCCTTCCTCTCCGTGCTCATGCTGATTTCGTTCTGGGGTCCGGCTAGCTTCAATGCTCGTCGCGCCGTCTTCCGTCGGTCCATCGCCAGTGTGGGTCAGCCCAGCGCACCGGCCGCCGCTCCGGCCGAGGCTGCTCCGCCCCCAGAAGGCCAGCCACCACCTGCTGCTTGAGCTAGGGTTTTAGCGCAAGGGAGGAATGACGGGCCAGACGCCGACTCACCTCGGATCGTACGAGATCATTCGTGAGCTGGGTGCCGGCAACTTCGGCACCGTGTACCTCGCCAGGGGAGAGGTGCCTCGGAAGCGCGCCGGGGGCCGTGGCAAGCCTCAACTCGTCGCGATCAAGCAACTCAAAGACGCGTCGGATCGCGATGCTCTCAAGCAGCTCAAGCAGGAGTTCGAGCTGCTTGAACAGGTCATGCACCGCACCTTGTGCAAGGTCTTCGAGTTCCTTGAGGACGAGAACGCCGTCGTCATGGAAGTGGTCGAAGGAGTGACGCTGCGCGAGGTGCTTGATGCCTGCGCCGAACGCAAAGAAGGCGTTCAGACCGAAGCCGCGATCGAGATGGGCTGTGAGCTGGCCGACGCGCTGTACCAGTCGTATTCGTCGATTGGCCGCAACGGAGAAGCGCTTCAGCTGGTCCACCGCGACATGAAGCCCGAGAACATCATGCTCACCCCCCGCGGCGAGGTGAAGATCCTGGACTTTGGACTCGCTCGAGTCCGGGAGCGTGGCCGCAAGCGCGATCGTTCCATCAAGGGCACTCCGCTGTACATGGCGCCGGAACAGGCCATGGCGCGAGCCGTGGATCATCGAACCGATCTGTTCGGACTTGGTCTGATCCTGTACGAGCTGCTCATGAACCGTTCGGCGTACCAGATCAATATGGACGCTCCGGACCCCGCTGCCGAGGTGATGTCACGCATCGAAACTGCCGAATTGAGCGACGAGCTCACTCAGCTCGAGCGACGCCTTCCGGGGCCGGGTCCGTGCGTCGCAAAGTGCCTTGCTGCCACTCCGCGCGCTCGGTACAAAAATGGCCACGAGTTGATGTTGGACCTTCGAAGGGGTCTTTATCGAGATCGTGGGGCGTACCTCGAAGAGTTCTGCGATTATTTCTTTTCCACCATCCGTCCTCTCGAACCACTACAGCGTGGATCGAACAAGCGGCGAGGCACTCCGGTGCCGAACGAAAGGCGAGCTGAATCCATGGCAAACGACAAACGAGGCGGCCCCCCCCGTCCCGGTGGCGGTCCTCCCCGCCCGGGCGGAAAGCGCGGTGGTCCAGCTCGACCCGGTGGCGGAGGCCCCAGAAGAGGCCCGCCAGGCAGGCCTGCGGGCCCTCCTGGTCGCGGTGGCCCTCCCGGTCGTGGCGGCCCTCCCGGTCGTGGCGGCCCTCCCGGTCGTGGCGGCCCTCCCGGTCCACGCGGTGCCAAGCCACCACCCGGCGTAAGGCCCACGGCTCCGAAGGGCCCAGGTTGGAAGCCCGGTCAGGACTCTGCAGCCGATTCCAAGTCCGGCGCCGAGTCCGGCATGTTGGCCATGACCCCCCTCGCGGGCGGAGATGACGAGGAAGAAGCGGCACCAAAGTCCGCAACGCAGTTCTTTGCGATTCCGAAATCGAAAAAGACAGCCAAGAAGCCAAAGCCGCCAGGACCAGCTCCCGCCATCGGTGGACCGAGAGCACCCGGTCCACCTGGTCGCGCACTTCCTGGTGCCGCTCCTCCAGGTGCCGGCATCGGCGTCGGAGGCCCTCCAGCGGGGGGCATGGGCATCGGCGGTCCAGTGGCTGGTGGTGGCGGGGCGCCCGTCTCGATCTCCGGACCGATCGCGGCCGGCCCGACAGCGAGTGGTGGATCCACAGGTGGCGCTGCGAGTCCGTTCCAAGTGGGTCAAGCGCCCACTGCCGAACAAGGCGCTCCCGATCAGCGAGCGCGCAGCTTCCGCATCTACGCGATCATCCTCGCGTTGTTCTTCATGACCTTCCTGGCCATGGTCACCGCGGTGATCGCCGTTGTGCTCGGGTCCAAGTACAGCGGGGAGGGCGGTGACGAGGTCGTCGCCGTCGAGAAGAAGGACAAGAAGAAGAAGAAGAAGAAGAAGAAGAAGCAGGAAGACACCGCTTCAGATGATGGCGCAGGCGCAGCAGCTCCACCGCCGCCGCCGCCACCTGTGCGTCGCAGCAGCGGCAGCAGCTCGCGCAAGAAATCGTCCGGTACCAGCAGTGCCCCGGTCAAGAAGCGGTCGAGTGCGACCCCGGGCAGCATCAAGATCACCGTCAGCGGTCAGACCTTTCTGGCCATGGAGATCAAGTGCCCCAACGGCACTCGCAAGCGCGCCGCATTCTCGGGAAGCACCGCGACCGCGCAGGGCATTCCGTCCGGACAGGACTGCGAAGTTCTGTTCAAGGGTGGCCTGCCAGCCAAGTTCCGGCCGGTCAAGAGCGGGAACGCCTACAACTGCACATTCTCGGGCAGCACAGCCATCTGCAAGTGATAGGGTAGGCGGCCCCGAACTACCGGAGACGCCGAAAAATGCTCTACGTCTTGATGACTGTTGTCGCCGTATTCTGGGGTCCCAGCGCACACGCTGGCGACCTCGACACGACGGACCTGCACGACCAGACGCTTCACGCCCTCTACGCCGGCCCGCTCGACGATGCGAAGGCCAAGCAAGACGAGAAGGCCGCTGAAAAGGATTCCGCCGCCGAAGCGCGAATGAAGAAGCTCGAAGAAGCGCGTAAGGGCAAGAACCCTCGCGTGGTTGTGCTTCAGTGGAAGGGCACCGACGTCGACTTCAGCAATGCGGCGCTCCAGCGTGCGGCGATCACTCGAATCGCGCGTCCCGATGCCGAGTTCTTCCCTTCGATCGACATCTACCAAGTTGGCCGGCGCGAGCCCCGCCAGGACATTCGCCCGCTCGATGAGCGCGGCTCGGTGCCCGACGACATGATCGCCATTGCCATGAACGCTGTGCACGACATCGAGACGGTGCCGTGGAACGCCATGAGCGAGTCCGACTGGGGCGTCACCGCCAACCAGCTTCGCTCGATGGCCGAGCAGCAAATCTGGTTCCTCGATCGCCCAGAACTGCGTGGACCTCTGTTCCACCTCTACGTCCAGATCGGACGCGCGGCCGAGAACCAGAACAACTCGGTTCCTCCGTTCTACGAGACCGTCGGCGGCCAGGCCGTCAACTACTACTGGTACTTGGCCGGCGCGATGGCTTCCGAAGAAGCGTCACTGCTGTCCGAGGTCACCAACCCCGACATGCACGCGTCGATCGACTACTACCGCGAGATGGTCGAGAGCGGCCGGGTCAAGCCCCTGCGGCTGTCCTTCTCGTCGGCTGACTTGTTCGATCCCGAGAAGTTCTTGGGCGAGTACCAAGTGTTCGTCAACGGCATCGAGCGCACCATCTCCGACGAAGACGGCTTTGTCGACGTGCCTCCGGGTCGCATCGACATCTACATGGGCCGCGTGGCTGGCGGGCACTCCCTGTCCGACCGCATGCAGGTCACCAAGCTCGAAGACAAGATCTACTTCGTGCGCGACGTTGCTCGCAAGCGCATGGGTCTCGACCTGATTGACCAGCTGATGGAGCACCCGAACGAGTGCACCCCTGAGCTCGATGGCAACACCATCCACTACATCACCATCTACGCAAAGCTGCACCCCAAGGGCGAGATCTACATCGCTGTGCCCGAGGCCGGAAACCCGAACAAGCTCTTGCTATGGCGCTATGACCGCAACACCGGAACCCTGCAAAAGGTGCTCGATGATGTCGGTTCCTACCCGATTCACTTCACGGGCATGGGCGGCATCGGAGCGGCGTTTAGCGGGGCTAGCTACTCGCTGATCGAGACGTCCACCGAAGAAGAGCCGACCCCTGAGGTCAAAGACGTCTACGTCGAGTGCCTCGCCGAGCCCGGTGCTGTGCCAGCCGATTGCCTCGAAGCGAGCGGTCTCGAGCTCACTCCGACGCTCAAGGCCCAGGGCGTGCCGCTGTACGCCCAAGTGCGCATGAACTACGGACGCTTCCTCTTCCTGTCCGGATTCGAGACGTCTCCGGCGCTTGACGATCCCGACCTCGATGAATCGTCCGAGTGGCAAGAGCAGTACCAGCTTCAGAACAACGACGACGCCTTCGACGGCAACGGTGCTCCCTCCCAAAAGGAGCTCATCTTCAACCGGAACCTCTACTTCGGTGTGGGCGGCATTCTGATGAAAGACGCCGTGCTGGGCATCGGACCGCGTGGCTACATGCGGGTTGGGTTCATGAACGCTCCCCACGTGATCGATATCAGCGCTCACGGCGGCATCACCGCCGAGCCTCCGGGCATGGAGCAAGAAGGACGCCGCCGCTTGGTGGTGGACGTCGATGTGTTCGCTGGAACCCAGGTTCCATACGGTCGGACGAACGTCGAGAGCGCAGGCATCCTGTTCGGCATCAGCGCCGGCGGCGGCTTGGTCTTCTGATTGAAGCCCGGTGATCCCGCGAAGGCTCGCGTGGCGGCCATCGCGGGCACGACCATGATCTTGGGCGCGCTGTCGGGATTCTTCCTGGGGCGCGCCCCTCCTTCAGATGGAACCGACGCAGTGGCGCGTCTGGTCGAGATCGGCATCCCAGAAGCTCAAACCATCGAAGTTCGGTGTGCTGGGCTGAAGGTGACGGTTCAAGGGGACTTTGCGGCCATTCGACCGAATGTTCGCGATTGCGAGATCGCGGCGACCGGCATGGATGGAGTAATCTCCCGGGGCAAACTGGATGCGCGCGCGCCAGTCGTTCTTCGATGCAGCGCAAGAGAGGGAACGCTCACATGCTCAGAGCTCTGATTGCGACAGTCATCAGCGTCGTGTTGCTGGTGCCGAGTGCGAGCGCACAAGAGAGCGTCACGATCTGGCTAGACTCGCAGATCCCCGAGGACAAGCTGATCGTCAAAGCGGACAACCTCACTGGCGGAGGCACCCACCTCGCTCACGTGGACCTCGCATTCCCGCCGATGCCCCTGTCCAAAGAAGATGACCTCAAGTACGAGGCGCTGCGCACTGCCATTGCGGACGGCAAGACCCGCTGGGACGAGTTCGAGATCGAGCTTCCCATCGCTACGGAGCTTGAAGGCGTCATCTTCACCATCGATGTCATTCGCGACAAGCGCGACCTGCAGGACATGACCGACGCTCGCCTGTTCCAGGGTGCGGCTGCGTCCAAGGCGTTTGAGCCAGACGAGTTCCTCGAGGACGAGCGAGCGCTTCCGTTCCGAGCTCAGTTGCCCGGCATGCGCGTCAACAATCCATGGCTTCAGGCCATGGCTCTCGACCAGAACCGCGAGTTCACCAAGGCCGACATCGCCGACGGCTCCGCCTACCCCGAGCTCGTTTCCCAGCAGCTGAAGATCCTGGGGCTCGCCGATGGCGGCATCGACCTGACGGGCGTCCCCGAGGGCGCGACTGTAGTCATCGACGGGCGCGAGGTCGGTGAGGACACCGAGGTGTACGCGGTACGGGCCGGAGTCCACTACACCCATGTGCTCCGAAATGACGTGATCAGTGGCAGGCAGCGAGTCGAGGTCGAGCCAGGCGAGACCGTCGATCTGCCGCTGACGGTGGACTCAACCGAACTCGATCAAGCTCGCGCCAAGCTGCTTGAGGGCACGACAACGGGGCTGCCAAAGTCGGTCAAGAAGACCATCGATCAGCTCATGCGCAACTACGACGGCTCGGTGTTTCTCGCTGCCGTGGACCGCGAAAAGAACAAGATCGAAGTGCTTCCTTACGCTCGCGAAGCCAAGCTCGTTCCACAGCGTCTGGTCACCGTAGTAGCCGCCGCCGAGATCGGTGGCGGGCTGTTCGTGTCCAAGATCACCGAAGAAAAGCCGGGCCAGCCGAACACGGGGCCCGGGGTGCACGCCGGCATCCAAGTCGAGATCGGCGTTTCGTACGGCGCATTGCTGCTTGGCGGAGATGTGGCGCTCTCGCCGACAATGACGACGTCCCATGCCAATCCGAATGAGGACGCGACGTCGAACGTCAACGCGCTGGTCTTGCCGTCACCCTATGGCGGGCTTGGCGTGTACGTGCTGCGTCCGACGGGCGATACACCAACGCTGCTGCTCGCGGGGACCTACGGCTGGAACTACCCTGCGCACATGACGGTCGGCGGTCGGTTGATCTTCGGCATTCCCGTCGACGACGGCACGTGGTTCCGAATCAACGTGGGCATGAAACAAGCTGCCAAAGCCATGGACAACTGCAAGGGCGAAGATGGCTGCATCAGCTGGGATGACTGGCTCGACGGAGCCCCATCCGAGCACTTTGAAGCGTTCGCACGCTTGGGCTTTGGAACGCGTTTCTGACAGCAGGGGTTGTCTTGTCCGGGTACAGAGCAACCCCGGAGGCGTGATGCGTTGGATGGCCCTGACAGCCCTATTGATTCTGCCAACGATGGCTGACGCCGTCACGGGGCTGCAGTGGCAGTTCGCTGAGGGGGCCGTCGCTCGCTACGAGATCAGCGCCCGTGTGCTGCTGCCCGAGGCCTTGACGTTGCGAGCCCAGCAGAACCTCGATGCGCGGGTCACCGAGATTTGGATCGACCTGCGTACGACCTGCAAACCGCTTGTCATCGGTAAAAAGGCATGGGAGCTCGAGTGCGGCCTCGACGATCTTCAGCTGCGTGCGGCACCCCATGGCCCAGACGCCAAGCGCCTGCCGCCCATCCTCGGCGAGCTGGACGAGATGCTCTCTGGCAGCTTGGTCCAAATAGAGATGGGGCTCGATGGGCGCGTGCGTTCAGTCGACGTCGAGGGCTTGCCCAAGAACAACCAGCGGCAGCAGCACATCCAAGAGGTCTCGAGGTTGCTCATGGCTCGTACCTTTGCCGCCATCGACCTTCAATTGCCCAAGAAGGGAGACTCTGGAGACGACGGGGTGTGGCGCCAGAAACAGGTTCTAGCCATGCAGTTCGTCTCGCAGGCCGGCTCTCTGGGAAATGTGAACGTCCAGCACACACTCAGTGGCGAGGGACCTGTCCACACCATCACCACCAAGGGCGGTGGCGTTGTGGCCAGCGGCGAGATGATTGCCGTCGCCAACGAAGAGAAGCCCAAGTACACCTACGACTTGAAGATTGAGGGCTCGGCCACGTTCGATCGGGAATCAGGCCGGCTTGTCAGCCGCGAGTACGTCGTGGCGGGCTCTCCCGGTCCCTCTTCGATCTTGAACCAAGTCGGCGACTACGTGCAGGTGGTGACGCTGACCCGACTTGAAGTCGGCGATGACCTCGAGCCATTTGGGCCCAGCATCGCCCTGCCCATTGGCGGCAGTCTGGCCCCTCAATAGGGCCGTCACTGCCTAGAAGATCTCTGCGACGACGTCGTAGTACTCGCCGAAGTGGACACGGTTGATCTGCTTGCCATTCTTGTGAAGCTCGCGCGCCATGGCGATGAGAATGTGCTTCATCGAGACGGGCTGCCCATCGGATGCCGCCGTGATGCAGGCGTTGATCGCGGCATTGATGATGGCGCCGCCGGCGACTGGGAACTTCTTGGCCACGTACTCTAGTTCCAGATCTTGGGCGCGTGGTGCACCCTTGGGAATGGAGCGTTCCCACAGGCGAAGGCGCTCACGGGGCGTCGGAAGAGGGAACTCGACGACGGCACCGAAACGACGCAAAAACGCATCGTCGATGTTCTCTTGGAGGTTCGTGGTGATGATTGCGCACCCCTCGAAGGTCTCAAGGCGCTGCAGCAAGAAGCTGACCTCTTGGTTGGCGAAGCGGTCCTGGGCCTGCTTGACGTCACCACGTGACCCGAACAGCGCGTCGCCCTCGTCGAACAGGATGACAGATGAGCCACCCTCTGCGGCGTCGAACACCTCTTTGAGGTTCTTCTCGGTCTCACCGACCCATCGACTGATGATCTGCGACAGGTCGACCTTGAACAGCTCAAGACCGAGTGAGCCAGCGATGACTTCGGCGCACATCGTCTTACCGGTACCGGGCCCGCCCGAGAACAGAGCCTTCATTCCGTAGCCACGGGCGCGCACCTTGGCCGCACCCCACTTGTGGTACACGGTCTCTTGCTGCGCCAAGTACTGCTCGAGGTGCTTGAGCTGCTTGATGATCTTTTCGGGCAAGATCAGGTCGGTCCAGGTGTACCGAGGGATGACGACCTCGGCCAAACCCGAAAATTCCGGTCGGGCTGCTTCGCGGCAGCATGCCCAGATGACGGTGTCGCTGGGCTCGCCGCCGCCAGATTCCGCAATGGAGCGCTCCAACACCCGGTGAATAGTGGTTCCACCGATGGAATAGAAGCGTTCGGCTACGTCTGCAGCTTTGGCTACGTCCCAACCGCGATTGCCCAATGCTCGGGTCCACGCTTCGGTTCGCTCGCCGAGGGTCGACTTGCCCACGGGAACCGTGATGTTGGGACGATCGTTGCCCAACATCGTTGCAACCGCCTTTCGGTCCATGCCTCCGACGAGGACTGGGTAGGGCAGAGCGGCCAATGCCGTTCCCACGGCCATCATCTGCAGCCGCAGCTGTGGCTCGTCGTCGGCGCTGGGCACGTTGACGATGTACGGAATGGCGCCTTCGAGTCGCAAGTCACGGGTCAGCTCAAATGGCTTTTCGATGTAGTTCTTGCAGCGCTCCATATCGACGCGCACCAACGGCCTTCCCGCCGCACGGGCGATCGCCATCGAGACGCCCTCGCGCATGCCAAGGGTGCCGCCAACCACGACGAGTGTGATGCCGGTGTTGATCGACTCGCCTAGGTCGGCAATGCGTCGCTTTGCGGGATCCGGGATGAAGGGCTCTTGGCTCGTGTCGAGCTTCTTGGCCTCTTCGCTGCGACCAATTGCTTCCCCCTGCAGCAGCCACCGAAGCAGCTTGGGTGAGGGGTGCACACGGCGGCTGGAGTGGGTGTCCATGCCGTCGGGTGGATTGAGCAGCAACAACCGGTTCTGAATCAGTGGCGAGCCCGGAAGCAGACGTGACTGCAGGGCAAGGCGCTGCCGGCGCTCCTGGCGCAGCACGCGAGTTGCGAGATCCACCGTGAGGTAGGCCTGGTTCAAGTTGTCGTTCAGGTACGCAAAGATCTTGCCGTAGCCAGAGCTGATCTCTGGCGCGAGGGACAGCAACACCAGGTCGAAGTCGTCGCCGTCGAGCGCGAACGCATTGCGAAGTTTCTCGAACCGTCCACCTGGGCCATCGCGGTACGCGGCAGAGGCGGCGATGGCGTCGTCGAGACCATCGGCACCGACCACGTAGTCGATTTCACCGTGAGCACGGAGCAGGGCGTCGACCTCATCGTCGGTGATCACCGAGCCCCAGAATTGCCCCTTGGCGCGCATTGCGGGACGCGCGCGTTGCCGGCGTACGGCGCGCAGGAGGAGCAGGTCGGTTCGACGCAGGCGTCGTGCAAGGTCACTGAAGATACTGGCCATGGCCGGATGCTACCGCAACCGCCACCCGCGGCGGCGGTTTACAGCCGCGGACTGTCCTGAACTACAAGTACTCGTGCTTGCTTCGACGGACCGTCGCGTCTTCACGGGTCTTGTTGAGCTGCAGCACGCAGTAGCGAGCGAGCTTCTGCACGATCAAATCGTAAGGAACGCCGCGCTCAAGTTCTTCCTTCAGCGCTGTGATGGACTCGCCGGTGGCGGTTTCCTTCTGTTCGTTCGAGCCTGGAGCACGGGACGCAGAGCCCTTTTCGTTGGCTCCGCTACGCATGTCGCGCATGATCCCGCCGAAGTCTTCGCCGGCGGCACGCCGGTTGAGGACCATGCGTTCGATCTGCTGAGCGCCAGCTTCCTCGGCGTCATGCCGACCGTCGCCGACGTCTGCGCCGCCGGATTCCTCGAGGTGGTGCACTTCGTGTGCGTAGAGCGCTTGGTCGTCCGCGTCGTCCTTGTCGAAATCCTTGTCGACATAGACTTCGTTGTCCCACGTCATGGCGCGGGCGCCAACAGCACGCAGGGCACGGCTGACAGTGTCACCGGTCACGACCGAGCCACCGTCGGCCATCTGACGGCGGTACACTCCATTGGCGCGGGCCATCACACGGCGCGAAATACTGCTACCGGGCGGACTCCGATCCGACATACGAGCCTCCAAAAAACAGAACAGAGGAAATAGTGCCTGTCATCATACCGGATCACGTGCTCACCCGAAAGGGGCTGCAGTCCGGAATCGGCGTCGTCATCGATGACACCGGTACCTTAGGACTAACGAATTCCCCGAAACGGGCGGCCTTCAAGCGCGATCTAAAGCTTGTTCCGTTGCCAGGCCGGCTGCTGCTGCCTGGGTTCGTCAACGCCCATAGCCACGCATTTCAGCGTGCGTTCCGAGGCCATGTTCAATGGTCTGGCGGCGGCGGAGATGACTTCTGGTCGTGGCGGGACGCGATGTACCGAGTCGCGAACGCGTTGTCTCCCGAGCAGGTGCAAGAGATCAGCGAGCTCGCCTTTCTCGAGATGGCTGAGGCGGGCATCACGACGGTGGGGGAGTTCCACTACCTGCACCACCAGCCTGGTGGGGCGCCCTATGCCGATCCCGATGAGCTCGCGCGCCGAGTGCTCGCTGCAGCCAAGGCGGTGGGCATCCGCATCTGCCTGCTGCGTGTGGCCTATTCCGCAACCCTAGACGTCCAGAAGCGCTTCCATGACGCTGGGCCGGACGCTGTGCTTGAAGCGATCGGCCGGCTGAAGAGCCACGATCCGATGGTCCGAATCGGCCTGGCCCCGCATAGCGTGCGCGCGGTCCCATTCTCGTGGTTGCGCATCTTGCGGGACTTCAAGGGAATCGTGCACGCCCATGTGTCCGAGCAGCCCGCCGAGAACCAGCAATGCATGGAGATCGGGGGACGCAGTCCTCTGCGGACTCTCAGTGACGGCGGCATGGTGCACGAACGATTCTCGGCCGTTCACCTGACCTACCCGCTTCAGGGCGATTTTGAGCTGATTTCCGAGTCTGGCGCGCGCGTTGTGGCGTGCCCCACAACCGAAATGGATCTTGGTGATGGCTTCCTGCCAGTAGAGATCAGGCAGCAGTTGCCGGTTTGTCTTGGATCGGATTCCCACGCGGCCATCGATCCTTTTTGGGAGGCGCGCTCACTTGAGCTGCACGCCCGGGCGCTGGTCGGGCGGCGGAACGTTCTCTCCGTCCCAAATGACCGTCACGGACTGGCCCGGCGCTTGCTTGAGGCAGCGAGCATTGAAGGAGACCTGTCCCTCGGCGGTTCAGGGCAGGGGATCAGTGAGGGCGCTCCAGCCGATATCTGCGCGATCGATCTGCGCCGACCAAGCGCCCAGGGCGTACCGCCGCTTGTGGCCGCTCTCTTCAACGGCAACCCAGACTGGGTCTCTGACGTCTGGGTGGCGGGAGAGCACATCG
>CAYYHT010000125.1:0-13522 GCA_964471355.1 uncultured Enterobacteriaceae bacterium | reverse complement strand
GCGTGCCCTGCTCGGTCACATCGATGGCTGCGCCCAGGCTGCCGTCCACCAAGTCGTCCCAGTCATCGGCGATGCGGGTGCCGTCGAACAGCACATAGGGCGATGTCGAGCGGGTGAAACGAGACGCCGGCGAGCCCTTGTCGCTCGACAGCCAGGCCATGTAGGTTCCGTCCAAGCCCGCCGCGTCGGCCAGGTTCTGGCACTTGCTGTCTGCTCCCGACAACCCGCCGAGATGGCCGTTGTAGGCCACGCTGGTCACAAACACCGTTCGATTGCAGTGCACCTCGGTTGTGGCGTCATCGCAGTCATCATCGCCCCCGTTGCAGATCTCCTCTGCCGCCGGATTGACGGATGCCGCATCGTCCGCGCAGTCCCCAGAGACCGTGGCGGTGTTCGCCGGCTGGGTGCAGGCCTCGACGGTGACGCCGGTGCCAAAGCCGTCGGAGTCCTCGTCCACGTAGTAGGTGAAACGTTCGGTCACCGTGGCGTCGTCGTCGTTGGCCACGCCGTCGCAGTTCTCATCGACGCCGGCGCTGTCACACACCTCGGTCGCATCGGGGTTCACCGCGGCGTCGCCGTCGTCGCAGTCGGTCGATGTCAGCTGAGCTCCCGCCGGCGCCTCGCAAGCCAGCTGCATGATCGGACCGGCGAACCCGTCGCCATCGCCATCGAGAAAGAACGCGCTCTCGCCATAGGCTCCGGGCTCGTCGACGCTCGCATCACAGTCATTGTCGATGCCGTCGCACACCTCGATGCCCAACGGGCTGGCCTGTGGGTCGGTGTCGTCGCAGTCCGAGTCATTGTCGACAAAGCCCTCGGGTGCCGAGCACGCATCGGTGGAGCTGGCGGCGCTGCCGTAGCCATCGCCATCGACGTCTGCATAGAAGGAGGCCCCCTCGCACCCGGCCTGGTCGGGGTTGTACTCCAGCCCACCGTGGGTTTGGCAGCCGATGAGGGAGAGCGGCAGGAGGACGTACAAGACAGGTTGGCGCATTGCTACCCATCGGATGCCTGGGCGCAAACCGCAGCGAAATCGCACCCAGCCACTCCCCCAGACGGGGTTAGGTGGCGGCCTCGATGACTCCGCTTTTGTATGGGCTGGGCGCCCTTCTCACGGTCCTATTGGCAGCGTTCGCGCTGGTGCACTACGCCGTGGCCCTGCTGTTTGTGCTCAATCGCCCCCCTCAAAGCGGGGCGAGCGGTTCGCCCGCCGAACACTCCAACGACGGCCCATCCGACGCGATCACGGTTCTTGTTCCGGCACGGAACGAAGGCGAGGGCGTCGTGCGCGCACTGCGCTCACTCATCGATCAGGACCATGCGGGTCCGATCGAGATCGCCCTGTTGTTGAAGGACCGCACCGACACGTCGCTGCCCTTTTTGAGCCGGGCATTTGGGGGGGAGTTTGGTGCTGACGGGGACGTCGAGCTGACCCAAGGCGGACGGTTGCGAGTCGTCGTGCACTTCACAGGACACGACCCCAAGCACGACAAGGTGAACTGGATGGCCTCCAGGTTGGCGACCCCCTTCGCTGCCATCCTCGATGCCGACCACATCGCCAAGCCGGACTGGGTGTCGACCTCCATCGCGATGTTGGTTCGGGAGCAGGCCAGTCTGGTCCAGGGCCATCGCGAGCCGATCAGTGCCCAGGGCCTGTTTGGCCTCTGGGACTCACTGCACCAGCACATCGGCTGCGAGGTCACCAATGTGGCCTATCGACACCTCGGGCTGACAATCTTCTTTACGGGCACCACGGCGGTGATGAGCTCCGAGCTGTTGCGCAGTCATCCGCTGCGAGACTGCCTGACCGAAGACACCGACCTGTCCTATGGGCTGGTCATGGAGGGACAGCGCCTGCTGTACAACCCCACAAGTGGCTCGGTCGAAGAAGTATCTCCCGACCTGTACAGCTTTTTGGCGCGGCGTCGGCGCTGGGCGTCAGGGCACACCGAGGCCTTCTTCCGACACCTCCCTGCCTTGCTCGGCGCTCCGATTGGATGGTCGGCGCGCCTACAGTTCCTGTTTCATGGCGTGCACTACCTGGTCGCCCTGGCCGTCTTCGTTGTCCATGCGCTGGTCGGACTGGCGTTCGCGCTGCGCCTGCCTGACCCCGCGTTGGCGGCAGCGCTCACAGCCGGTGCTGTGTTGGCCCTAAGTCTGTCGATGTCCCAGCCCACCCGCGGCTGGATGCCATCGCTGTCGGTGTTCACGGTGCTGTTTGTCTGGCTGACCCCGGCGGTGATCCTGTTCATCAACCTGGTGCTCGCGCTGATGCTGGGCGACGCGAGTCGGGCCTTACTGCCGGTGGCCAACTGGTTGCACCTCGCTGGATTGTTCGGCTTCGTCTCGCCTCTGGTGGTGCTGCTGGTCGGCTTGGCGGGCTTTCGGCAGTTGGGTGTGGGCAGCGCTCTGGCGGTCACCCTCAGCTACCCCTTGGCGTTCTATCTGGACGTGTCCGGGGTCCTGATCGGGCTTGTGGACTACGTCTGGAACCGGCGCATCTGGCTGGCCGTCGCCCGCGCTCCCGCCCCCGAATCCGGTCCACTGGCGCTCGGCATTCGAGACAGCTGGCGCCTGGGCGCCGTCATGGAATCGGGCCGCGAATACCTCCTTTCGGATAGGTCGATGCTCATGAACCCCTCTCGGTTGATCCCCGCCCTGTTCCTCGTCGCTGTGGTGGTCGGCGGCGTGATTCTGGCGTTGCCGGCGACCCAGATTCCGGTCGATCCCCGCGACTGCGAGGCACTCGAGCACGACGGACATCCCTGGATCGTGCCGCCTGGCAAGCTGGCCAACTACTGTGGTCCAAAGTCGCAGATGGGTGGCTTCGGCACACGAACTGGCTCGTTCTCGCCGCTGTACACCGACGAGTTCACCACCGTCAGCGGCGCCTATTGGGACAAGCTGGACGACACCTTCGACTGCAACTTGGCCAGGTTCCAGCACCAGAACCTGTCAGTCAATCCGGGCGGCGGACTCGATCTGCAGCTCCGGCCCCAGGTGGTGGGCGACCGCAACTACACCTCGGCCTCCATCGCGACCAAGAACGTGCCCGAGGCGAAGTACTTGTTTGGCCGCTTCGAAGTCGAGATGCAGCCGGCCAAGGCCGATGGCGTGCTGACAGCCTTCTTCCTGTACCGATTCGACCCCTGGCAAGAGATCGACCTCGAGTTCGTCGGCAAAGACACCACCAAGATGCTGGTGAACGTCTACTACAACCCCGGCGAAGAGGGAGACCTCTACAACTACGGCTATCGAGGCACGCCGGTGCTGATCGACCTGGGCTTCGATGCCGCCGACGCTGTGCATCGCTACGCCATCGAGTGGGACCCCGGCGAGATCCGGTGGTTCGTCGACGATGTGCTGGTGCACGCCCGGCCGTCTGGTTCACCCACACCGGTGCCTCACCTGCCGATGCGCTTCCACATCAACACCTGGCCCATCTGCAGCGAAGAACTGGCCGGCAAGCTCGACCCGACGCAGCTTCCCGTCCAAGCCCACATCGACGCAGTGCACTTGTTCTCGTGGTCACCACCGCCATTCGAGACCGTGTCCGAGCAGCCCGGCGGCTGGCGCAGCGATGCCGGCTGGATTCAGCCCGGACGGTAGGTCCAACGGCGGCGCTACGGTGAGTCAGCCACCCGGTAGAGCGACAGGTGCAGATCTTCGTACAGCTTGTCGCTGGGCACCGGGAAGGGCTCGCCCAAGAACGGCGGGATGGGCGAGTAGAGGAACACGTCCGTGAAGCCCTCGGGCACCTCATAGGGGGTTGCGTACCCGATGCCATGGTCAAGGAACTGCAGCTTGGTGCCCGGCTTGAGCTGATGGCACAGGGCCAGCAGATTGCCAGGATGGTGAACCTCGAGGTTGCCCACGACCAGCGGCCGCTCGCTGTCGTTGATGGTCTGGGCCACGACGGGCAAGGTGCGGCTGATTCCAGTGGTCCACACCGCCGGCTCAAGCGCATTGGACACGCAGCTGGCTGCACAGCCAAGCAGGGTCGCGGCTCCGACCCACTCACCGATGCGGCCCTCGCGTTGCCGTGCGATGGCCCATGCAACCGCGATGACCAGGGCCAGCAGAGACGGGGTCAGGTAGCGGGTCGAGATGGAGCGAATGCCTCCCCAAATCAGGTCGGGCAGCAACAGCAGCCCAATCGGAATGGCGATGAGCAGCGACAGGAACACGATGGCTCGAGACTGGGCGTGCCGAAGCTCGGACAGGCCCCAGGCGATCAGGGCCACAGCCAAGGCGACACCCACGACGGCGCCAGGGCTGTTGAAGTCGAGCCAGAAGTCGAGGAAGGGCCGGCTGATGTTCAGCGCGAACGTCGACAGCAGCTCGGTGCGCGGTATGACGATGATCTTCGACCACGCCATGGAGGCTTGAAAGGCCTCGAAGTGCAGCCACAACATGCTGGCCCATGGAGCGAAGAGCACAGCACTGACTGCCATGGCCGCCGCAGCGGAAAGGCTGGTGCGGTTGGGCACGCCGCGCGCGCTCCAGATGACGTACGCGATCTGCCCCATGATGACTGCCGCGGTCGAGAAGGACGTGTACAGGCTCACAGCGGTCAGCAGCGAGAACCCGGCCCACGCGGCAATGGGAATGCGTTCTTCAGCCTGGGTCCGGCGCATGGCGTACAGCAGCGAGGCGTTCGCGAACAGCACCAGCACGCTCCACAGGGCGTATTCGCGGGCTTGTTGGGCATAGAGCACAAAGAAGGGCGACACCGAGAGCAAGGCTGTGGCCGTCCAGGCGACACGCGTGGACTGCTCGCCACGGAACAGCTCGCGGCAGAACCAGTACATGGCCGGCAGACCCAACAGGCTGAGCACTGCCGACAGCGCCCTTAGGGTGGCGACCGAGTCCCCGAAGGCCCCCACCCACAAGCGAACGAGGGCGTAGTACAGCGGCGGGTGCTGTGGCTCGTCGCGGGCAAGGCCCAGCATGGTGTCGACGACGCCCTTGTCTGGGTTGTGGGACTGAAAGGCCAGCACCTCGGACACATCGAGCACCGCCCCCGTAAACAGAGCGGGCCGCCAGTCCGCGGCTTGGTAGCCACTGGCAAAGAAGCGCGTGTACACCTCGTCATGCCAGAACACATGGGTCTCGAGGCCGACGAAACGCAGCAGGACACCCAGGGCGATGACGACGCCCAATGCGGCCGCCTGGGGCTTCACTCGGTCTTCCGGAAGGCGTACATGCGCGCACCGGCGAAGTTCACCAACGTGCCCGCCAGCACGCCGCCGATGGCCGCCAGCCAGTAGTACTCGCGGGCGATGGCCACGTTGCCGTACAGCAGCATCGAGGTGACATAGTTGATGGCAAGCCCCGCACTGCTGGTCAGCACAAAGCGGGCGTAGCGCTGGCCCAGGGGCACCTTGCCGGCCCCTTCGAAGGTGAACCGGTCGTTGAGCACAAAGTTGCTGCTGACTGCAGCCGCAAATCCGGCGATTCGCGCCCAACCGAACCACACGCCGCTCTCGACCAAGGCGGTGATGATGGCCAGGTCGAACACCAGTCCGACGGTGCCCACGATGCAGAAGAGCACGAACTCCGTCAGCAACGGCCAGCGCCACTTGTACAGACGAATCAGGTGCGTCACATAGGCGACCTGCTCGGCGAAATCGAGCTTGGAGCTGCCATGCAGGCGGTCGGTGAAGGTGATGGGCACCTCGACCGGCTGCGAGATGCCGGCCTTGACCAGGATCTCCAGGGCAATCTTGAAGCCGGTGGGGTTCAGCTGGTCCAGCGGCACCGCGTCGCGCCGACAGCAGAAGAAGCCGCTCATCGGATCGGCGGCACGGGTCAGCGGGCGGGCCATCACCGTGGCTCCGATGGAGTTCACCCAGCGAAGCAATGACCAATCCACCATGCGCCCGCCCTCGGCGTAGCGGCTGCCCAGGGCGAACGGTGCTCCTCCCTCGACTGCCGCGGCCAGACTCGGAACCATGGCCGGATCGTGGGACAGATCGGCGTCCATCACCACACACAGCTCGTGCTTGGCATGCCGCAGGCCCCAGATCACAGCCGTGGCAAGGCCGCGCTCACCCACCCGAACCAGGGTGCGCACGTCGGGTCCGAGTCCCCGACCCACCTCTGCGGTGCCATCGGGGCTGTCGTCATCGACCACCAAGCACTCGAAGGCGCGCCCCTCTTTGGTCAACGCCGCGCGCAGCCGCTCGACCAATACGGGCAGATTGCGGCACTCGTTGTATGTCGGCACGATCACCGTGACCGGCTCGGGCAAGGGGCTCTCCTGGCGCGCGCACCATAGCGTCGGAGCCTCAGAAGAGCTAAGTCGCCGGCATGCCGCGTGTCGCACCGAAGCTGACTGTAAAGCCGTGGGGCTCCGAACTGCTGTTTGCTCAGCAGTCGGGCCACCTGGGCAAGCTGTTGAGGATTCGCGAAGGCGAGGCCCTGTCTCGGCAGCTGCACAACCACAAGGCCGAGACCTTCCTAGTGATCAAGGGCTCGCTTCTGCTTGAGCTCGGCGAGCTCGGCGACGACAAACACGAGCTGGCCCCCGGCGATTGTTGGCATGTGGCGCCCGGAACCGTGCATCGCCTGGTCGCCCGCACCGATGTCGAGTGCATCGAGGTCGCTGCGGGTACCGACGACGACGTGGTGCGGCTCGAAGACCGCTACGGCCGCACTGGCACAACGGTCCCCTGACTACAGCGGCGGCACCAAACACGGGTCATCCGGCCGGTCCGTCGAACAGATGCGCCCCTTCAGGTCCAGGCTCAAGCCTTCGTCTCCCGCCGCCTTCATGGCCTCGATGACCACATCCTTGAGGTCGGTCTTGTCCCGCGGTGACTCCACACGCATGTCCTTGGAGAGCATGGTGTAGCCGTCCTGATCGCCCATCTCGGGCGAGATCAGGTAGTCACCTGTGACCAGCAGGTACTCGGCATCGGGCTCGATGGGCACGGGCCCATCTGCGGTGAGCAGGTGCGGTCGCTCGGAGGTGCCCTTGTCGGTGTCGTGCACATAGGCGAAGCCGGCAATCTGCAGGAAGTGCCCCGACCCGCTCCAGTCATAGATGGACCGGTCGATCAGCTGCTGAACCACACTGCCTTTGACCTTGAGCAAGTACATGGGGGCCGGGTAGGCAAAGATCTCCTCGACCGTCTGTCGGGTGACCGCGGTGCCGTCGGGAATGTCCTGATTGAGTCGGAGTGAGCCCGAGTTGACGATGGCCAGCTGCGCGCCATCTTCGGCAAAGATGTCCAGCGCGTGCTGGGCAATCCAATCGCCGACGTTGGTCTCGTACCGCCGAATCTGAAGTTCCTCGGCGATCAGATCGCCCTTGGCGACGGTCAGGCGCTCATCGAGGCAGCCGGTCACGCCTTCGCCGCAGAATGCAGTCTCGTACTTGGCCAGCCAGTCGTCCACGCGCTGTTGTACGGCGGCATCGGCCGCGGGCTCGGTCGGTCCAATCTTGGTAGGAGCGGGCGCATCGACCGTGACCGCCGCATCGACACCCACGCGAATCGTCACCACCCGCGCACTGACTGCATCGGCATCGGCCTTGACCACCGACACGCCTCCGCCATCGAGGGTCATGGCCACATGGTTGTGTCCGCCGAGCACGACATCGGGCCGCGCCTTGGCGTCAGAGATGGCCTCGAGAGTGGCGACATCGCTTCGCGCATCGAGGTGGGTCAGGGCCACGACGACTTCGGCTCCCGCTGCTCGTAGCTGTGCGGTCTTGGCCGCCATGATGCCGCTGTAGTCGGTGTCGATCTTCTGGGCATAGGCGGGCACCTTGACGTCTGCGGTCAGGCTGAAGAAGCCCACGCTGACGCCACCGAGGTCGACTGTGTGCGTGTCCACCAAGTTGTCGGCGCTGATGAGAGGCTGTCCCGCCTCGCCCGACTTCCACTCGATGTTGGTGTCGAGCCAGATGAAGCCGCTCTGTTCCACGCGTGAATCGACCATGGACGCGTATTTCATGCTGGACTTGTCGAACTCGTGGTTGCCAAAGGTGGCGACAAAATAGGGGTCGCTCGCATCGGCATCACCGTCGAGCATGTTCAACACGTCGATCATCTGCTCGCCTTTGAAGGCGCGAGACAGCAGCGAGGGGAACAGAAGATCCCCCGCATGAGTGACCATGACCGGGCCGCAGTTGTCTTCGAGGTCACGGCGCAGCGTGCGCACTCGGGCCAAGCCACCACGTCCATCGGACAGGCCCTCGATCCGGTAGGTGTCGTTGACATGAAGCAGGCGGAAGACGCGACGGCCATCATCCTGCAGACCGCACTCGCCGGACCAAGCCAGCGTCGTTTCACCGCCGGGCTGCGGCGGTTCGGGGGGCGGTCCATTGCAAGCAAACATCAACATCAGAGGCAGCATGCCGCGAAGCTATCACTGGTCGGCCAGACGTCCTTCTCGAAAAAACCCGCCCTGCATTTGCAGGTCGCTGCATTCCCCTGGTGGATGACGCGAACTGGAGAAGATGATGATGACCCGAGCATTGATGTTGACCATGGCCCTGCTGCTGTGGAGTGGCTGTGAAGACCCGAACGCCGAGCCTGCGCCCGGTGCGTCTGCACGGCAGACCCAACTCGACGGCATGGATGGAGACACCCACGACGACACCGACGACTCAGACTGCGACGACGACTACGACGACCCATGTTGGAACGAGTTCGAGACCTGCCTCGACGATGGCGGCACCGAAGAGGACTGCTTCGACGGGCTTGTCGAGTGCGACACCGAGGCTGGCATGCCCTGGTCCGAAGAAGACATCGAGGCCTGGTTCGACGAGGACTGGGACGACGAGGACTGGGACGACGAGGATTGGGACGACGAGGACTGGGACGAGGAAGACGAAATCTGCTTCGACGAGTACCTCGACTGCTGCGATGCGGGCACCGACGAAGAGACGTGCTTCGAGGCGCTGCTGGACTGCGAAGACGCCGCATAGCGATCGGGCCAAAAGCCCTCAACTGACCCCTCCTCACGGACGAAGAGAAGTTGTGTGGGAGGGGTCATTCGCATTCTGATTGCCGAAGATGACGCGGTGAGCCGGCTGTTGCTGGTGCGGACGCTGGAGATCTGGGACTACGAAGTCGTCACCTGCAAGGACGGGGCTGAGGCTTGGGAGCAGCTGCAGCGAAACGAGGACCTGACGATGTGTGTCTTGGACTGGCACATGCCGCGCATGGACGGCATGGAGGTCGTCAGACGGGCCCGAGAACTGGGTCGATTGGTCTACACCATCATGTTGACAGCGCGGTCGGACATTGAGGAGATGGCATTTGCGCTGCACAACGGCGCGTCTGACTACATGCTCAAGCCGTTCAACCCGATCGAGCTGCGGGCCCGCCTGCGCGCCGGTTGGCAGGTGACGGAGCTGCATCGCTCGCTGTCACGCGCGTCGCGCTTTGAGGCCATCGGAAAGCTGGCCGACGGCATGGCGCACGAGATCAATACGCCAATCCAGTACATCGGCGACAACGTGCGCTTTCTGGGTGAGGCACTCGAGAGCCACCAACAGGTTCTGAGCTCGTACCGCCTCTTTGCCCAAGCCATGCGACGAGGCGAGGCCCCAGCCGCCTACCTGCCCATGCTCGAGGCGGCCGAACAAAACGCCGACCTCGACTTCTTGGCCGAGGAGACCCCCCAAGCGGTCGACGAAGCCGTGGGCGGCCTCGAGCGCGTTTCCTCCCTCATCCACACCCTGCAGGACTTCGCCAAGCCGACCGACCACCAGCTGCGTCTCGCTGACTTGAACAAGGCCATCCGAGACGTGGTGGCGGTCGCTGGAAACACCTGGCGACCCGTCGCAGACCTGGACCTCGAGCTCGACGCCAGCCTGCCATTGGTTCACTGCGTTCAATCCGAGATTCAGCAGGTTCTGTTGGCCTTGGTGGGCAACTCCTGCGATGCCATCAAGCTGAGCCGTCACTCGAACACGAGCCGAGGCACAATCCGCATCCTGTCGCGCCAAGAGCGAGGGCAAGTCGTGCTCGAGGTCATCGACTCGGCGCCAAGGCCGGACGCTGTCACCCCGACCTTCCCCGGTCTGCTCGCAGGTGTGGGGACCGGCCTAGTGGGCGCCTACAAGACCATTATCGATGTGCATCGAGGCGAGCTGACCTGCCAGAGCACCCAAGCCGGCGGCACAAGCTACCGCATCGCACTTCCGGTCGAGTCGTCGCTCGCAGCCCACGTGCACTGAGCCGCAACCCCGCCGCCATCAGACCCGCCGCTGCAGCAGCGCTCCAAAGGCCGTCACCGCAGCAAGAGAGCCTATCCAGAGCACGACCCGAGGCACTAGCGGACCCTCGTGGGTCAGCTGGTTCACGGCGACACAGCTCATGGCCACCAGCCCAAATCCCGCCAACACAGCCGGCGTCAATGGCCGCGCCATGGAGGGAGCACGCACGGTCACCGTCGGGGCCGACACTCCCAAGAGCATGCCGGCGAAGGACCTGCCCTCCTCGCGCGCAGTGGCCCAAAGATCGATGAGGTGATGGAAGTTCAGGCGCACCAGGCTGCCCTCATCGACGTTGGCGCCGATGCCCCAGACCAGCTGCTCGTCGCTGATGTCTGCTGGCAGCTCGCGGTAGGTGCCAAATAGGCGGTCCCAGACGATGAGCGACGCCCCGTAGTTTCCAAAGAAGCGCGGGTCGGACGTGTGGTGCAGGCGGTGGGCGGCTGGCGTGACGAACACCCAGCCGACCGCCCCCAGCGGCACGTGCAGGCGGGTGTGGCACAACAAATTGTAGACGTTCATGACCGCCTGAACGGCGATGAAATGCTCGATCGTGAAGCCCATCAGCGGCATCGGCGCGTACAGAATCCAGGCCATTCCACGGTAGAACCAATTGACCCGAGGCCCCGTCGACAGGTTCAGGTGCGAGCTGCTGTGATGGGTGATGTGGCCCCACCACAGCACGTTCCACCGGTGACTCAAGCGGTGATTCCAGTACTGCAGCAGCTCACCGCTGAGGTAGGCGACGACCCACATCGCGGGCCCAGGTAGCGTCGCGGGCAGGTCGACGATGCGGTGCTCGTGGATGAGCGTGTAGCCCCACACAATGAAGCCCGCCCAGACCACGGCCATGACCAAATTTCCCGCCGCGAGGTTCAGGTTGGCCAGGGTGTCACGGGGGTCGTGCCAGCTGCGGCCCAACGAGCGCGCGATGCCGAATTCGGCGGCGATGACCGACAGCGCCACCACCGTCATCAGCGCAAAGAAGGCCTGCTGCGGCATGTCACACAGCTTTGTGCAGGTAGGCGGCGCGCGGAGAATCGGGGTCGATCCCCAGCTCGGCGAGGTAGCGGAAGTGGTCGACGAACAGCCGCGCCAGCGTGGTCTGGCGGTAGGGCAGCCCGAACTCGAGGGCGGTCCGCCGGATGATGGGCGTCAGCTTGGGGTAGTGGACCGAGCAGATGTGCGGGAACATGTGGTGCGCAATGTGGGCGTTGAAGCCGCCGATCAAGAAGGTCAGCGCACCGCTCTCGGGGTGGAAATCCATCGAGGTGTGCAGCTGGTGTTCATAGAAGGAGTGCGGCACCCTCCCCGCATCATCGCGCTCGACAAACACCAAGCCGCGGTTGAGGTGCGACCCCGTAAAGGTCAGCACGAACTGGAACGAGCCCAGGGCCTGCCAGATGACGTAGCCGGCCAACACGGTGCCGATGCTGTACCCACCAACCATCACGGGCAGCACGAACATCAACACCACGTGCACGAGCTTCCAGAACACGATCTCGAGCACACGTCGTGGGGTGTGCTCGATCTGCGCAACGTTGCCGATGCGGCTCAACCGCAGCATCTGGAAGTCTTTGACCCAGATCCAATGCATGGTGAAGACCAGGTAGGCAAAGGGCGCGTACAGGTGCTGGTAGCGGTGCATCGGCCGCCACTTCTGGGTCGGTGAAAAGCGAAGAATGTCGCTGGCTTCGATGTTGAAGTCGAGGCCCGGAATGTTCACGCACATGTGGTGCATGACCGCGTGCCGAAGCCGCCACAGATAGGCGTTTGGCCCGAAGATATTGAACGTGAGTTGGAACAGCAGCTCGTTGACCCAAGGCCGCTCGCTGATGGTCCCGTGCACCGCGTCATGGGAGACGTTGTAGGCGGTCGCCATGGTCAGTGTGGACAGCGCCACAATCAGGGCGAGGTCGACGGGCAGGCTGTGCTGCACCAACGCGACCTGGGCCCACGTCCCCCACCAAGCGCACAGATAGAACACCACCTTGAACCACATGAATCCAGTGGCCTTGCGACCCGCAGGCTGGGTCGCCAGATAGGCCCGCACCCTTGACTTGAGCGCGCGCTGGAAGTCACGCCTCTGACTGGAGTCGAAGTCCACAGCCTCGGTGACAGAGTTCATGCCGCCCCCCGAGTCAGGCGCTTGGAGTAGCCCCAAGCGTCGAGCCAGCGGCCCAGACGGGTGCGCACCGCTTCCTCTTCACTGGCGCTGATCTCGTGCTGCGGCGGCTCGCTGACATGGACGCTGTCGACATAGGCGCGCATCGCTGGCGCGTGAACGTCGAATTCACCAAGCTCGAGGGTGCAGTAGATGTGCTCCATCGTCGCCATCGGGTCGGCCAAGAAGTCCTCGAAGGACACCTCGACCAACTGATTGGCGGCCAGGCCGACCTTGTCCCGCTCGTAGTTCTGATGGGCCAGATCGTGGCTCCACAAGATGTTCTCTTGCACAGCGTCGGCATCGATCTCTTGGAACCAGGTCAACGAGAACGAGTGCCACAGTCCCTTGTTCGACGCAAAGACCTCGTAGGGGTCGCGGCGAATGAAGATGTAGCGAGCGTCCGGGTACAGCTCGCGCAACGCCTCGAGTCGCCCGGTATGGGGTGGGCTCTTGAAGATCATGCGCTTGTGATCATTGGCCTTGCTGCTGCGCCAATGCAGGTCGGTGAGCGCATCGAGAAAGGCCCGGCGGACGGTGGGCGGCTGCTTGTCCAAGAACAACGCTGTGTCCCCATACAGCTGCTTGAACTGGCGCGGGAAGACCTGGCCCCAGTTGCTGGCCTCGGGCAGCGCACTGAACAGCAGGCTCACGTCCTCTTCACCCGGCAGCGAGAACTGGAACGGGATGCGGTGAGCCGGATGAATGACCCCAAACAGCGTCGCGATGGCTTGGGCGACCGGCTGAAACCAGCTCTGCGTCAGGTTGAACGCCGGGCTGAAGAAGCAGTGGTAGAAGTCGAGGTAGCCATAGCGGCTGTCCTTCATCAGGACTTCTTGCAAGTGGGTCGTGCCGCTGCGGTAGTAGCCCAAGATGAACAGCGGCGGATGCTGAAGGGTGCGGGGTTCATCGGACATCCAGCGCTGGACCATCTCGGCCTCGCGCCAGCCCTCGGTCAGGCCAATCTTGGCAATCCACACCAGCGCTCGGGGCGTGTGCCGCAAGTCGAAGCCATGGCGCCAGACCATGCCGAAGTAGTCGAGAAAGAGCCGCATGAGGAAGTTCTGTAACTGCTAGAGCGCCGAACAGGTAAACGGTGCGAGGCCCCTGAGGCAGGCTTGAGTCCA
>CAYYHT010000124.1:0-13535 GCA_964471355.1 uncultured Enterobacteriaceae bacterium | reverse complement strand
CGAGAGCGGTGTCCCGAGTCGTCCGGCATCCGGGCAGCGGTGCCGAAATATGGAGCAGTAGGGCGCTGAAAGGCGAGCGGAGCGAGTTTTTCAGCGCTCTGCTACGGTCGGCACGGCTCTTGCTGAAGAAGAGGGGGATCATCTCGCGTGTTGATCTCCACAGAGTGGCAACCACGGCGCCTTCATCGGCTCCAGCCGCCCAGGGATAGGTGCGCGCGCTGGTCGCCATCCCTGCCCGAGGTCACTCATGAAGCCCCTGTTTCCCTGTTTGCTGGCTCTGCTGCTCACCGCCTGCTCCCCCGACAGCTCCTTCGATGGACTCGACGTGGAGGAGGGCGACATCATTGCCGGCCAGTTTGTGATCGGACAGGACCTGTCTGCCGATCGCGCTCAAGCGCTGGGCCTCGAACACCTGGAGTGGTCCGAGACGCTGGGAGCGGGCCTGTACGGAGCGACCCGGGACGAGGTTCGCCTCGAGGACCTGCTGCTGGAGCTGACCAGCAACACCCGCGGCGAAGAGGTGCTCGAAGAGAACGTGCGCGCCTATGCCAGCGCCGTGAACGACCCCTACCGCTCCTACCAATGGAACATGGACCAAATGAGCGTCGAAGCAGCCTGGGGCTATGCCACCGGAGACGGCATTGTCGTGGCGGTGGTCGACACCGGCGTCAGCACAGCGGGTGAGGACAGGCCCGCTCAGATGCTCGCCGGACACGACTTCGCAGATGACGACGACGACCCCACCGACGTGGGCGGGCACGGAACTCACGTCGCGGGCACCATTTCGCAGGCCACCAACAACGGCCGCGGCGTCGTGGGAATGGCTCCAGACGCGACCATCCTGCCGGTGCGCGTGCTCGGGAGCGATGGCAGCGGCAGCAGCTGGGACGTCGCCAACGGCATCGTGTGGGCCGTCGACAACGGCGCCGACGTCATCAACCTGTCCCTTGGGGGCAACTACCCGGCCAGCATCTACCAGCAGGCGGTGCGCTATGCCGCCGACAATGGCGTGGTCGTGGTGGCTGCCTCGGGCAATGAGTACCGGGACGTCGTCGGCTACCCCGCCGCCTATGAAGAGGTCATCGCCGTCGGCGCAACCGGCTCGAACTACGCCGTGCCTGGCTACTCGAACACGGGCCCAACTCTCGATCTCGTCGCTCCCGGCGGAACGTACGGGGACGGCATCCTGCAAGAGACCCTGTCCAGCGGGACTGTGGGCTACGCCTACCTCAACGGCACCAGCATGGCTGCCCCACATGTGTCCGCGCTCGCCGCGCTGCTGTTGGAAGCAGGCGCCGAGCCCGCCGACGTGCAGTCCCTGATGCAGGACACTGCGCGAGACCTTGGCGACGCGGGGTGGGACGAAACCCACGGATACGGCCTGATCGACCCTGTCGCCGCCCTGGCAGCTCTCTCGACCCCCGAGGTGCCCGACGAGCCCGAGCCTCCAGCCCCCGATGTGGATGCACCGACCGTCTGGGGAGTCACCGCGGTCCGCGATGGCGGCAGCCTCGTCATCACCTGGTCCACCGATGAGCCCGCAAGCAGCGACATCGAGTTCGACAGCTATGGGGTGTTCGCCGAACCAGGGGCGGTCACAGAACACCGCCGGTCCTTCACGGTGGGAGTGACCGGCACCTACCGAATCCGAGTGCGCAGCGCGGATTCGGCAGGCAACGAAGCGGTTGGCAGCTGGCGAGACAGCACGCCCTGACGTCTCGCGAGGCCGGTCGGCACGTGAGGCCTCGTCAGTATTTACTGAAGACTCCGTTGTCGGCGGACACTCAGCGCCTGTGTCATTAGACCGACGCCGAGGTTTCCGTGCAGACACCCCCGATCGGCCCCGTGTTGATTCTCACCAACCAACTGAGTGTTGGCGGCGCCGAGGTCTACGTCGTCACCGTCAGCAGCTGGCTCGCCGAGCAGGGCATCGATGTCGCCGTCGCCGCCACTCCAGGCGACTTGGTCAAGAAGCTGCACCCAAGGGTCGACTACTACCCGGTGCCATTGCGAGACGTGCGATGGTCCCTGCCCCTGGCCGTACAGCGGGTGCGCAAGGTCGCCGAACAGGTCAAGCCAAAGGCCATCGTCGCGAACTCCTTGGTGACGGCGTGGATTGGCAAGCTCGCAACCCTGCGAGCCAGCACCCCCATTCTCGAGGTCGCCCACGGCTGGCCTGTCGCGCGCTACGGCACCGTGGCCAAGCTGATGCGGCCGCCCAATGACCAAGTGGTTCCAGTCAGCGTCGAGGTCGAGCGGCGGCTGCGCGATGGCGGCCTGCCAGACTCCCAGATGACGGTGGTCGCCAATGGAGTCGACCTGTCTCCGTTCACAAAGCCCTCCCGAAAGGCCCGCAATGCCCTTCGGAAAGAAGCGTTTGGTGCGGGCACAAAGGACTTCGTCATCACCAACACTGGCCGCTACGCCGAGCAAAAGGCGCAGCACCACATCATCGAGATCGCCCGGCAGCTCAAGCCCACGCACCCTCACCTTCGGTTTGGGGTGATTGGGTACGGAGAACGCGAGGAGGAGCTGCAGCTGCTGATCGAACGGCACGATGTCGCCGAGCAGGTGCGACTGACGGGAAAACGCTCGGACGTCCCAGCGCTGTTGATGGCATCGGACGTGTACCTCAACTGCTCGAACTGGGAGGGCATGCCCCTGTCGACCATCGAGGCCATGGGCGCTGGCTTGGCGCTCGTCTGCACCAAGACCGAGGGCATTGGCGCCTTGATGCCAACGGGCGACAACGGCTTTGTCGTGCCCGTGGGTGACCCCACCGCGATGGCCGATGCCATCCGAACCCTGGCCGACGACTCACGGCTGCGAAAGCGCATGGGCAAGGCTTCCCGCAAGCTGGCCGAGCAGCAATTCAGCAAAGAACGCATGTGCTCCGAGCTGGCCAAGGTCATCGCCGAGGTCATCGGATAGACCAGGCTCATGGAGCATCCCCCCAAGAGCTTCCAGCCCTCCTCGGATCTCGAGCAGCTGGTGCTGACTGTGACCGGAGCCAAGCCAAGCGGGCCGCACCTGGTCAAGGTCTGGCAGCTGGTGGCGATTGGAGGCGCGGTCGCCACAGGCCTGGGTCTGCTGGCGCTCGGCTTCAAGACCTTTCCTCTGGTACTCATCGCCTGTGTCGCAGCCATCATTCGCTACCGCCTGTGGGCGATGGAGACTGGGCGATTCGACATCGACGAGCGCATGCAAACCCGGCTGACCATGGCTCCAACGGGACTCACCATCTCGGGTCCGGACGGCACAACCCACTACCCTCCCCATCGGGTCGAGGACGCCAAGGTCGAGCGCGTCAACGGACGCATGTCCATCGCAGTCCGCATCGCCTACCCGCCGAATCTGGTACTCATCAACGCCCATGTGCACGCCGACGGCGACCTGAGGTGGTTGGCCAAGGAACTGACGACGCGCTTCGACGATGGTGGCGGGGAAGGCATGGCCGCGGCCGAAAAGGCCCTGAACTCGCTGCGCAACCGCTCTTCCTGAGGCAAATCCGGGAGCAGGCTTGTACCTGGACCAAAGCCGAGGCTACGCTCCCGGAATGAACCGTCCGATACTCCTGGCCGTCCTCAGTCTCACCGTGGGCATTTCCTGCGACGACACTGTCTTTCCGAACCACGGTGCACCCGAGATCGCCGAGGGCGATGGAGCCCCAGAGGAGTACACGCCTGACTACGACGGCGTGGTTGCCCTGATGAACGACCACTGCGTGGTCTGCCACGGCGAAGGACGCGGCAACCGCTTTGTGTTTCCAGACGACCTGTCCAACAGCATCGTCACCGATGACCCGTACTACGTGATTCCTGGCGATGCCCAAGCCAGCCGCCTGTGGCGAGTGCTCACCGGCGAAACCCGCGACGATGACTTTGGTCGCATGCCCCTGGCCGGCTTGCTGCCCCCGACCCACATCGCCCACGTCGCCGAGTGGATCGACGCGGGAGCCGATGTCGGCGAAGGTCCCCCAGACGACGATGGCGACGGCTTCCTGGCCGGCATCGACGACTGCGACGACAGCAACGCGGCAATCTTCCCCGAAGCCGATGAGCTCTGCAACGAGCTCGACGATGACTGCGACGGCGAGGTCGACGAGTTCACCGACGAGCAGACGCCCACGGATGCGGGCACCTTCTATGCGGACTTCGACGGCGACGGCTTCGGCGACGCGGACGACTCCGTACTCAGCTGCGTGACTCCCGAGCGCCATGTGGCCGACAACACCGACTGCGACGACCTCGACGCAGACGCGGCCCCCGGCGGAACCGAACTCTGTGACGGCCGGGACAACGACTGCGATGGAACCGTCGACAACGACGACGCGACCGACGCCGGCACCTACTACATCGACGGCGACACAGACGGCTTCGGAGACGACGCCACTGCCTTCACATCTTGCAATCCCGCCAGTACAGCGGTTGAGTTCGGCGGCGACTGCAACGACGCTGACGGTGCGTTCTACCCGACCGCGCCAGAGACCGACTGCGCCGACCCCAACGACTACAACTGTGACGGCTCCAACGGCGCCGAAGACAACGACGGCGACGGTGAATTTGCCTGCGAGGAGTGTGATGACGACAACATCGCGGTCAACTCCACCGCCACCGAGACCTGCGATGGCATCGACAACAACTGCGACGGCGACATCGACGAAGCGGGCGCCACCGGCGAGCTCACCTACTTTATCGACGCAGATGCCGACGGCTCCGGCGACTCCTCGGCGACCGGCGTGACCAGCTGCTCGGCTCCTGCTGGCTTCGTTGTCAGCAACGACGACTGCGACGATGACGAGGCCCTGGCCCGTCCGGGCGGAACCGAGATCTGCGACGGCATCGACAACGACTGCAACGACACCGTCGATGATGCAGCTGGCCTGCCGACCTGGTTTGTCGACGCCGACGGCGATGCCCATGGGCACCCCACCAGCACGATGTCCTCATGCACCCAGCCTCCTGGCACAGCGACCGTAAACGACGACTGCAACGATGACGACGGAACCGTATTCCCAGGCGCAACCGAGATTCAAGACGGCAAGGACCAGGACTGCGACGGTGCCGTCGACGAAGACTTCTATACCTACACCCATTCCGCGGACATCCAGCCCATCTGGAACAGCAGCTGCGGCGGCTGCCACGGGTTCTCGAGCGGACTGAGCATCGCCAATACCGACGGCTACAGCGCACTGATCAACGTGCAGAGCACCCAGGTGGGTGGCATGAAGCGCGTCATTCCCGGCAGCCCGGAAGACAGCTACCTGTGGCACAAGCTCGTCGGCACGCAGAGCAGCGTCGGCGGCTTCGGCGGCAAGATGCCAAAGGGCGGCAGCCTGAGCCAAGATGAGCTCGATATCGTCGAGACCTGGATTCTCGAAGGCGCACCACCATAGGCCGCTGGCCGCTAGTTCTTGCGTTGCTGACCGGCTGTCCGCCCGTCACCGAGACCGATGACCCCATTGACACCAGCGACGTCTCGGCCTGTGCTGGCGCGGGCGAGCTGATCTTCTATGGCGACGCGGACGGCGATGGCTTTGGCTTGGCCACCGAGTACCAGTTCGCGTGTGAGGCCCCAGAGGGCACCGCCGAACGCGCAGGGGACTGCGACGACACCGACCCCTCCATCTTTCCTGCCGCTGAAGAGGTCTGCAACGGCATCGACGACAACTGCGACAGTGCTGTCGACAACGGGGACGACCTGTCCACGTTCTACGGAGACACCGACGGCGACGGATTCGGCTCGGTCAGCGACTGGGTCCGCGCGTGCTCTGCGCCCACCGGCTACGTCTCGGCGGCCACCGATTGCGACGACTCTGATGCGGCCATCAGCCCCGACGCCGACGAACTGTGCAACGGCATCGACGACAACTGCGACGATGGCGTGGACAACGATGCCGTCGATGCGGACACTTGGTATGCCGACTTTGACAACGACGGCTTTGGCACGATTCGCACGAGCCTGACCGAGTGCGAAAAGCTGCTCGGATACGTCGACAACGACCTCGACTGCAACGATGCCACCGCGCTGGTTGCGCCCGGTCTTCCCGAGCTGTGCGATTCACTCGACAATGACTGTGATGGCAGCGTCGACGAGGGGGCCATCGATCAGCCCACTTGGTACACCGACGGCGACGGCGACGGCTTCGGGGACCCGGCCACCGAGGAGCTCGGCTGCAAGCAACGCACCGGCTTTGTGGCCGAGGGCGGCGACTGCAACGATGACGACGACACCATCTTTCCCGGGGCGGTCGAGGTCTGCGGTGACGGCGTCGATTCGGACTGCAGCGACAAGGACGTAGACGGCGACGAGGACGGCATCGGCAAGTGCGATGACTGCGACGACCACGACGCGTCGATCGGCCTCGGAGAGCACTGGTACACCGACGGCGACCTGGACGGATTCGGCGACGAGGCGACAGCGGTGCAGGCCTGTGTGCAGCCCGCCGATACCCTGGCCTTGGGCGGCGACTGCGACGACGACAACGTCGATGTGCACCCCGGTGCGGTCGAGCTGTGCAGCGACATCATCGACCGCGACTGTGACGGCACCAATCCCGATGGCGACGGCGACGGCTTGGGCCACTGCGACGACTGCGACGACTCCGACGCGTCGATCACTGTGCCCACCACCTGGTTCGAAGACACCGATGGCGACGGCTTCGGCATTCGGGGCAGCACCATCGACGCATGCGAGCTGCCCGAGGACTACTCTGCCTCTAACGATGACTGCGACGACGAAGATCCCAACAGCTTCCCAGGAGGCAGCGAGACTTGCGACGGCGCGGACAACGACTGCAATGAGCTGGTCGACGACGACCCCAGCGACGGCACCACCTACTTCACCGACGCCGACCTAGACGGCTTTGGCGTGGCGACCCCGACCAGGAAGGCCTGTTCACTCGAAGCGGGCTGGTCCCTGAACGCGACGGATTGCGACGACACCGAGGCCACCATCAAGCCCGGCGGCACCGAGACCGACAACGACACCGACGACGACTGCGACGGGCACATCGACGAGGACTTCTTCACCTATGTGCACAGCCGCGACATCCAGCCTATTTGGGACTCGAACTGCAACGGCTGTCATGGCTCTTCCGGAGGGCTGACCATCGCGCTGACCGACGGGTATCTGAACATTGTGAACGTGCCGTCCACTCAAGTCACTGGCCTGATGCGCATCGCCCCTGGCGACCCCGATGTCAGCTACATCTGGCACAAGCTCCAAGGCATGCAAGGCACCGTTGGCGGGTTCGGGAATTCCATGCCGCCCGGCAGCCCCTTGAACGCAAGTGAGCTGAGCATCATCGAGACCTGGATTCTCGAGGGCGCGCCGCCCTAGCCCTAGAGCACCGATCAGGTAAAGCGCAGCTTCGCCTCCCTGGGCGGTCTTGGTCCACGACGACGTCTCTCGTCGGTCACGTGCTGAAGCACGCTCCCGCCTCGCGAACGCGCTGCTCGCCGCCCTGGACTCAAGCCTGCCTCAGGGGCCTCGCACCGTTTACCTGTTCGGTGCTCTAGCGTCGCCGGACCCGAATGGCCGTCAGCATCAGCAGCATCCACAGACCACTCGGCCCCGCTGGCGCGCTCGAGCAGCCACAGCCTCGCTTCGGCACGATGTCGCCCTCCTCCGCGTTGGCTAGGTCCTCTTCGGTGACGTGGCCATCACCCATGTCGGCGTTCCATCCCTCGACCGTCCAGCTCAACGCGTCGTCGCCGTCAGCGCCATACACCGCATAGAAGTAGGTGACGCCGCTGTCGACGCTCAGGTCGCGCAGGCTCATGAACGCGCCCGGTTGCGGCTCAAGGTCCTCGAAGACCACATCGCCGTCGGTGAGACCGGTGGGGAAGCCGTCGGTCTTTCGAACCACAGCCACTCGGTCCATCGGGCCGTGCTGTGGGTTGGTCCACGACAGGGTCACGCCGCCGTCGACGCCTGCATCCGACGCGTCAAAGTCGGTGATGGCTAGGCGGTTGTCGACCGTCGCGGGCACCGAGATGCACACGTCATCGAGGGTCCATCCACCCATCTCGAGTCCGGCGTCGGTGACGATCTCCCAGGTGATCCGAACCGAGCCATCATCGGCCTGCGCACCCAAGTCGACCACGTGCGGCAGCCAGTCCCCGTCGGTGGTGTGCTCGTCGGCCCCCTCCTCCATGCCGTGGTTGTGGTTCCTCCAGACCTCGGCGTCGTCGACGGTGATGAAGGCCTGGTCGTAGAAGCCATCCTCGACATTCAGCCAGCGGTGATAGCGCAGGAAGGCACCCTGCAGATGAGCTGGAATCGACACGACCGGGCTGATCAGGCGGTTGTGCTTGTTGGGCTGGTAGGCGCCGTTGTAGTCGCTGGCTCCCAGGTCATTGCCCCAGGCGCGGTCGCCACTGTGGGCAAAGGTCGGGTCGCCGGACAGGCCTCCGGGGCGGCCCCACTGCCAGTCGTCGGCACCCTCTGAGTTTTGGCCCGAGACCAACTCATGGGTGAAGCCGCCGTCATCGGTCTCGAAATCGGTGCACCACACGTCGATGGAACCGCCCACGACGGCGGTATACGGAGCAATTGAGCCGCTGGCGGGCGAGACAAAGAGATTGCCGCCCAGGTCCGAGACCTCGAGCCAGTACTCGATGATGGCGCCCTCAGCCTGCGCGGGAATCAGCCCCGCGACGTCGTCTCCCGCCGTGTTGAGGGGCGCGCTCGCCCATGAGCCGCCGTCGACTCGGTAGTGCACGCTGCCTCCAGCCGCCTCGGTCTCCAGGCAACCCGACCCGCTCGACACGATGCCCGCCGAGACCTGGATGGGTGCATAGGCATCGACATCGATCAGCGCCTCGTGGCCCACGACCATGGCTCCTCCCATCGTCGCGCTAGGACCCAGTCCGTGGCCTCCAAACGCCTCCAACAGCTCGCACTCACTCGGGGTGCCATTGCCCAGACTGCCGTCGTCATCGTCGGCGACCATCGCCTCGTCATAGGCATCCTCGAGTCCTGGGCCGCCCTTCAACAGGCCAGCGAACACTCTGGAGCTGGTGGTCCAGGCCTCGTGCTCGGTGGAGCCCGTGGACTCCAGCAGCTGGCGGAAGTCCCACATGGCTCCCGCGAAGATCAGCCCGTCCTCATGCACTTCGTTGACCAGGTCATCGGGGTAGACGCGGTCGGTCTCGATCTCCCGCAACGCGGCGCCATTGGTGAAGAAGTACGGAGACAGCTTCGGGTCGTCGGTCATCAGCGAGGACATGAAGTCCCCTGCTCCCTCGGACACCGCCCCGTCGAAGTAGCCCGCCTGCAGGCTGTGGTGGTGCAGGCCATGCCCCCACTCGTGGTAGTTCACATCGGCAATGCGGCCTGTGTTGTTGCAGCCAGAGCCGGCGCGGTAGAAGTTGAGGGTGCCGTCGTAATAGGCGTTGCAGACGTCGTTGAGGTTCACAGAGTTCTGCACGCCGCTGGCGACGATGCCGATGGACGGAGCGAACTGCTCTCCCCATCCCTGCGCATCATTGAGAAAGACCCACGAGCTGATCTCGGCCTGATCAGCCTGTGCACTCGTCACCGTCACCGAGCCGCTGACAGACTGCTGCCACTCGGGGCCGTTGCGGTTGTTGATGTTCAGCCCCGGACCGTCAAAGCGTGCGGTTCCGCCGCTGCCACTGTAGCCACCGAACTCGTTGGTGGTGGAGCTGCCCACGCTCATGCGGGGCAGCGGAGAGGTCACCAGACCATTGCCGGGGTGCCGGTCGTCGTGCTCGCCCATGACCGTGCCGGCGAACCGCACCTCGTTGTGCACATTGAGCACCTCACCCGAGTCGGCGTCGACCATGCTGACCCAGATTCCAGGTGGATTCTGAGTCCGGGTGCGCACCTCCCACACCAAGACCAAGACCAGGGCGTCATCGCGGATCTGCGGCAGAGCGACCAGTGTCGCTTCGCGCTCGGTGTGCTCGGCATCGGGCACCGGACCGCCCGAGACGGCTCCGTGAATGGCCTCGGACTCGGTCAGCTGGACCTGTCCGACCACCGATGAGTTAGGGTAGCTGTCGGCACCAAACAGCACCAGGTTGCCGTGCTTGACCCGAGCAGTCAGGCCCCCACGCCAGATTGGCGCGCCGTCGGCGAAGACATCAAAGTCGGCGTACCAGGTGTCAAAGGTCGCGTTGTAGGACAGGGTGGACAGCGTCCAAGGGCGCTCGTCCACCCCGAGCAGCTGCTCGTGTTTCGACACGAACTCGAGCAGGTTGGCCTCGACTTCCGGGCCGGTATCGCCCATGCGAATGCCGTCCCCCCACATGCGGTGAGGAGTGCCGGTCTCTTCGTCGAAGCGCGCGTGCCAGTCGCCGCCGGTGCTGTCTTCGAAGTCACGCCACTCGGAGGATGAGAGGAGGCGGGCCTGCACGTGGGGGGAGTAGCGAAGGAGTCGCTGCGGCTCGATGCCTTCATCGTTGGGGGCGATGGCGAGTGCGAGGGCGGGAATCAGGAGAGAAAGCAAGGGGGCCTCCCGGGCTGCCTCCTCCCTCTGCATTGGGCGTGCCACGAACCCCAACCCGGCAAGCCTGCCGATCCGCGCGCAAACCACAGGGTCGGGTGCGACATCTCTGCCGCGGCGACCGGGGCGGGTTTACAGGTTCTTGGTGGCTGTCAGCAGGCTGTCAGCACGGCCCATCAGAGCTCCCAGCCGCACCTGTTCATCGCCGAGTTGCACTCGCCAGAGGAAATTTTGTCCTCGGCGCACTGCACAAAGGGGTCGTACTGCTCGGCACACTGATCGGCGAGGCATTGACCGGTCGACCCACCGAACATCAGCGTCGAGATGAGGCACGTGGTGATGCAGCTCTCGTCGAGGCTAAAGCCAAGCGCACAGGGGGTGAATCCGCAGCTGTAGCCCTCGTCGAGCATGCAGACCGCGCACGCGGCATCAGCCTCGGGGCACTGCAGCAGGCAATCGGCGGTGGGGCTGTCGCCGCAGTCCGCCACGCACTGTTCGGTGCCAGCGCAGGGCTTCTCTGACGCGTCGGGGAGCGGTGTAAACGGCTCGACCGTGGACAGGTAGACCATGCACATCTCGTCCAGAGAGCCGTCTCCCCACTCGACGTAGCGAGGCTCGACCTGCTCCCCATCGACGAATGGCTGATTCTCGGCGGTGTTGTCGAAGACACAGGTCAGCTCGAGGCCGTCTCCGGGCGCGAGCACGATGGGCGCCTCGGGGTCGAGCAGGTAGGACATCTGCCAGTCGAAGTCCCACTCGGGAACGTCCAGCCCGCACTCTCGTGTCTCGTCTGCGCGCACGACATCGACCTGCTGCTTGGATGCCAACAGGTGCATATGCGGGGTCATCGAGGTGATGGTGACGTCGTTGCGTCCGTGGTTGCCAAAGAGGTGGCGGACAGACACCTCGGAGCCCGCGTGAATGGACAGCTCGGGAATGAGCAGGGGGACCGTGCGCACCAGGCGCGTGGGCTCGACAGTGCTCAGAATCATCTGGTACTCGGTCTCGTCCGGAGCTGGGTCGCCTGCAAGCGCGCTGTAGTGGACTTGCAGCACGACGGTGCTGCCGGCTTCGACTCGAATCGCATCGCCGGGAGCCTGGACGGCCGGCGCCTGACCGGGCACCCAGGCACCAATCTGATTCGGAAACCCGCGCTCGACTGTGTCCAAGCTGACGAAATTCGCGTTGGGGAGCGGGTTGCCGAAGCAGCTATAGCCGGGCCCTTCTTCGGCCGCATCTGCCGCTAGAACCGGACCGATTGCGTCTTCGCCGATGGCATAGACCAGCACATGGTGGACTTGTGGGGCCCCAGCAACGACGTGGGTGGCCTCGAGGTACATCGTCTCGGGGAACTCGGTGTCGAGGACAAAGCAGCGGTACTCATCTTCGGTGACGGCGGTCGAGACGTAGCCAGGCACCGTGTCGGTGTGGGTCGGTTCAATGGTCCCGATCACCGGAGGCGCGACGGGTTCTCCCGAGGACGCTCCGAGGGGAGCATCGGCATCGAGCCACGCGCGGAAGGCTTCGATCTCTTCGGGCTCAAGAACCAGCTGGCCGTAGAACTCGCGACAATCCGGGTCTGCCGGCCAAGGCGGCATCGTTCCCGCCGCCATCGAGGCATAGGCCAGCTCACCGACGGCGAGCGTCTCGTCATAGGTCTCAAGGGCGAACGGAGCGGCACCACCCTGCACGTGGCAGGCGCCGCAGTTCGTGGCGACGATGGGCTGGATGTCATCGTGCCAGGTGGGAGGTGGCTCGCCACAGCCCAGGAGCAACATCAGGACGACCAGGCTCATCAGCGCTCCTTGGGGATTCCCACCAAGTATGTCGCATAGATCGGTCCGGACGGCAGCGGAATCAGGCCGATGTCCCAGTCAAAATCATCGAGGCCGTCGACGAGCTCGCGCAGCTCGAAGGGCTGGTAGATGCGCAGGCAGCTGACGAAGCCGTCCCACAAGATGAACAGCGGGATGATGGGCACGAGGTAGGTGAGCGGAATCCAGCGCCAGTTGAAGGGCCGCATGAACGGCACAACCAGAGCCACAAAGAACGGCACGAGCCAGATGCCGCCCAAGTTGGCAAACTTGCGGTCCACAATCTCGAAGATGGCGATGGGCTGCCGCTTGTCGTGCGAGTCGGCGAGGATGCTGCGCGCCTGTTCGTGCGTCATGTGGTGAAACGCGTTGAAGATGGTGCGCAGGCCCTTGAGGTGTTCGGGCACCTGCGTCGCATCGACGGACTCGGGCTCGTAGCTGACCCGGCCGTCCGAGGCGTCCACCGTGAACTGCAGGTGTACGTGGTTTGGAAACAGGTCGGTGCAGTGGACCTGCAGCGGAGAGCCACGCTCGCTAAGCTCGGCGGCGATGGCCAGGGCTGGACCGCCAGCGCCGCTGCACAGGTCGATGATGCGCTCGGCGCCGGACTTCTCGGCGGCCTCCATCACCTTGGGGACCAAGGGAGGCAGCATGCCGGCCATGTTCATGACCTTGGTGATGTAGGCGGTGCCGGCATCGCGGATGACATCCGGAAACCACGGAAAGTCTTCCCACTCGAACAGATGCATGCGTCGCATGCATCAGTCTTAGCGCATCTGCGGGCAGGCGCTCGCCTCCGCATCGCCGTGATGCGGCCTCACTGGCGGTTGGGCGGGACCATGAAGAAGTTGCCCTTGGTGTTCTGAGTGCCGTCAGACGGAGCCCCTTGGCTGTCCATGATCAGGTTCGCCCCCATCACAACGAGGTCGCCGTCGGGGGTGACCACCAGCTTCTTGAGCAGCACATCGACTCCGGCGCTGAGTGTGATGTGGTCGGCAAGGGCGGTGTCCATTTCCTCGAAGGCGGCGTCGAGCTCAGACAGCCGCTCTTCAAGCGCAACGAGTCGGTCCTCGACGTCGGCCACGCCATCGTCATCAGCGTCCAGGTCGTCCTCGACCGCCTCGAGATCCTCATCGATCATCTCGACGAGCTCGACTGCCTCTTCTAGGGCGGGTTTGACCTCGGACAGCTCTTTCTTGAGCGCGTCCAGCTCGGCGGTCATCGCACCGTGCTGGCCATCGCTGCGC
>CAYYHT010000123.1:0-13563 GCA_964471355.1 uncultured Enterobacteriaceae bacterium | reverse complement strand
CGATCGCACTCACCACATGGAAGTGCTCGACGCCCAAGTCGGGCTCGTCTTTCTGGCCTACCCAGCCAACGCCGCACTCAACGCCCTGGTCTCAGAGATCTCGGCGGCGCCGCCTGCGTGGAAGGTCATCACCGAAGACAACGTCGAGCACGCCCTGTGGCCCGCACCCGCAGAACGCGTCGACGCCATCCGCGACGCCTTCGTCGACATCCCGGCGCTGTACATCGCCGACGGGCACCACCGCTCCGCCGCAGCCTCACGGGTCCACCAAAAGCGCAATTCCGACCGCAGCTCTCACTTCCTGGCGGGCCTGTTCCCCGATGATCGGCTGCAGGTTCTGGCGTACAACCGCGTGCTGCACGACCTAAACGGGCACGACAAGCCTGACTTCCTGGCAGCCCTGACCAAGGCCTTTGACATTCAGCCCGCCGAGCATCCGGTGCCCGCAAAGCGCGGCCAATACACGATGTACCTCGATGGCGCCTGGCACCTACTCACCGCCAAGGCGGGCGTCGTCGACCACTCCGACCCCGTCGCCCGCCTCGATGCATCGGTGCTCCAAGACCACCTGCTCGGACCGGTGCTGGGCATCGAAGACCCTCGGCGCTCCACGCGCATCGGGTTTGTGGGCGGCATCCGTGGACACCAAGCTCTGTCGGCCGCGGTCGACAACGGAGCGGCAGTCGCATTCCACCTGTTCCCCACTGGACTCGATCAGCTCTTCGAGGTCGCCGATGCCGGACAAGTCATGCCCCCCAAGAGCACGTGGTTCGAGCCCAAGCTGCGCGAGGGCGTCGTCGTCCGGAAGCTCTAGAACTAGCCGCCGTCGCGGTTGCTGCCGGGAGATCCCGAACCGCCCCAGGAAGCGCGCGCCTGGACGGTGTTGCCTTCTGCATCTTGGACGTGTGCGTACCCCGCCGCCATCGACACAAAGACACCCAACCTGAGGGCGCAGGGATCGGCGTGGACCTGGTCTCGATAGTCGATGTCACCAGGCTGAGCCTCGTACCGAACCAGCTGATGCCCTCGCTGATTGAGCTCCCCGACGATCTCGGCCAGCCGATTCGACGCCGCCCGGGTCACTTCAATGAGCGCGTCGTAGGCCAACTGATCGGCCAGCCGCTGTGCTTCAGCGGTGTCGAGCCCATGGGCATCGAACGCGACTTTGCTGTACCGGTCGTACTTCATTGCTCCTCCAACGCGCGGCCAATCAGCGCATGCAAGTCCTGATATTCCGAAATGGCGGGAAAGAACGAGCGAATGCCAAACGCACACATGGCCACAAAAACCACCACATCGGTCCAGTGGATGCCGCCCAAGACCACCGCGCCAAGCAACACAGTGCCGGCAAAGAACACCCACATCAGTGAGTAGAGCAGTTGAAAGACCAATGACACGTAGGTCGCCCGCTGCAAGTCCAACGCATGGTCGTGACTGGGGTCGGCGTCAAATTGGCGGCGCAGTTTTGGCAAGCGCCGGTCCCAGGCCCGTCCGGCAAAAATCATCAGCATGCCGCAGACCAGGATGGTCATCAGGCCGGCTTGCTGAACAATGGGCCAGACCATCAGCCGTGGGTCCGCGCAAACTCCGCCATGTACTCGACCAGCGTGTCCACAGACTCGTCTCGTTGGGCGTTGTAGATCGTGGCCCGCAGACCGCCCATGGCCTTGTGCCCCTTGAGGCCCTTGAGCTGTGCCTTGGCCTCGGCGGACTGCCAAAACAGGGTGTCGAGCTCGGCATCACCGGTTGTCCAAGCCACGTTCATCAGCGAACGGCTCTGTGCCTGAGTGCGCCCAGACCAGAAATCGCTGGCGTCGATGGCCGCGTAGATCTTGCCGGCCTGAACCCGGTTCCTGGCGTCGATTGCAGCCAGGCCACCCTGTGCTTCGATCCAGGCACACATGCGATCGACGATGAAGATGCCGAACGTGTTCGGGGTGTTGTGCATGCTGTCTTTGGTGACTTGAACCCCGTACCGCATCATCGTGGGAAGCTCGGGATCGCAGTGCTCGAGAAGACCGCGGCGCAAGATGACCACCGTGACCCCCGATGGCCCAAGGTTCTTTTGAGCGCCACCGTAGATGAGGTCGAACTGACTGCCATCAATCGGGCGACTGCAGATGTCCGAAGACATGTCGCAGATGAGCCAAGCATCGCCAGAATCGGGAACGTAGTCGAACTGGGTGCCAGCAACGGTGTTGTTCGACGTGTAGTGGAGGTATTTGGTGCCCGCCGGCAGGGGCCCCCAGGAGTTCGGCGCTGGAACGTGATTGTAGCCAGCATCTTGCCCGCTGAACGGCACATCAACGGTTCCGAAACGCCGAGCCTCGGCAGCCGCACCCGTGGACCACCGACCGGTGTCCAGGTAGGTGGCGCGCCCGCCGCGCAGCAGGTTCATCGGCACCTGGAAAAACTGAGTCTGAGCACCGCCCTGCAGAAAGAGCACCTGTTGGTCGTCAGCCAGAGCCAACAGCTTGGCCATGCGCGCCTTGGCCGACGCCAGCACCGACTCAAAGAGCGGCCAGCGATGAGAGGAGCCACACAGCCCGATGCCCGAGCCATTGAGTTCCCACAGCGCCTCTTGCGCCTCGCGGATGACGGACTCTGGGAGCAGGGAAGGACCGGCCGAGAAGTTGTGAATGCGTGCCATGGCTCTTTCGCTATCGCCGCCGCGCGAACACTGCGACCGAGTAGACGTGCTCATTCTGTTCGATTGCGGTGATGGTGTCGGCGGCAGGGCGACCGCGCACCTGAATTCGGGCGGTTGCCGCTTGGCCGCCCGCGAAGATGATGTTTTCCATCTCTTGCACGTTGATGTGGGCCTGCCGCAGACAAGCGAGCGTATGGGCCAGCACCCCGACGGCGTCGCGATGCCTCACGACCAAGGTGTGGTCGGCACCGGACACCGTCGCGAGGTTGACGCAGTTGGGAACCCGTCCAGTCTGCATATAGGTCTCGACGATGCGACAGGCCTCGCCGGCCACCGCGTCTTGCGCCTGTGCGGTCGACGCGCCGATGTGGTGCGTGCCCACGACGTTCGGATGCTTAGCAACGGCATTGTCGAAGTCAGCCGAGCCCGACTTGGGCTCACCGTTGAACACGTCCAGACCGGCGCGAATGCCTTTGTCATCAAGAGCCCGCAGCAGGGCGTCGTTGTCCACGACGGCGGCCCGGCTCGTGTTCAGAAACATGGCACCCGGGGTCATGGCATCAAAGATGCTCGCGCCCACAAAGCCTGTTGTTCCGGGGGTCAACGCCAAGTGAACCGAGACCACATGTCCTCGCTTGGCCACCTCTTCAGGGGTCGGACAGCGCACGATTCCTAGCTCGGACGCGCGCTCTTCCGTCAGAGAACGTGACCACGCCACGACCTTCATGCCAAAGGCCCGGGCCCGCTTGGCCACCTCGGTCCCGATGCCGCCGAGGCCGATCAGACCCATCACCCGGCCCTTTAGGCCCCCAGCCCTGCTGTACCGGGCTTTGTTCCATTGCCCTCTGCGCAGGTCAGCGACGGAGTCGGGGATGTGCCGATCCAAGGCCAAGAGGAGGCCCATGGTCAGCTCGGCCACGGCATCGGCGTTCTTGCCAGGGCAGTTCGCCACGTACACCGCGCGGTCGGCCGCTGCTTCTAGCGCAATGCTGTTGACCCCCGCACCCGCCCGCACAATCAACGCGAGGCGCTTGCCGGCCACGATGTGTTCGGCAGTGACACGGGTCGACCGCACGATGAGCACATCGGGGTCAAAGTCACCGAGGGACTTGGTCAAATCGTCCCCGTTGAGGCCCGGGTCCATCCGTACCTGCGCGTCCGAGGCAGACAGCCGCACCCTTGAGAAGTCCGGCAGCTTGTCAGCGATGAGCACTTTCATGGGCAGAGTGTACCCGCCGTGGGGCTCAGTGGTGGTAGGGGCCACCCTCGAGCACGTCCATCGCTCGATAGAGTTGCTCGTAGAGCACGACGCGGGCCACCTCGTGGTTCAACACCAGCGAAGACAGCCGCATGACCTTCCATGCCCGGTCACGCAGCAGCTGGTGGTGGCCGTATGCGCCCCCTAGTGCGAAGACCACACGATGGGTTCCGTCGTTCCTGCAGCCCTTCAGCATCGCCGCAAACTGCCGAGTGGTCGGGTCGCGGCCTCGCTCGTCCAGCACGATCAGTCGGTCACGGGGCTCGACGCGAGCGACCAGACGCTCCGATTCAACCCGTCGCACAGCCTCGACGTCGCCTTTGTAGGGCGCCGTCTTGACCACGCTCACATCGACGCCTCCCCAGCGGCGCAGGCGTCGTTCGTAGTCGGAAACTGCGGTGTCAGCCCAATCACAGCGGCTCTTGCCGACAGTCAGGACACGCAGCTTCAGGGGGTGGGCCAGCTGAACACGGGTTCGTCGGCATCGGGTGTGACCTCGACACTCGGCACGTCCATACGAGGGGCGTCGCGCCACAGGCCATCTAGGTCGTAAAAGCCCCGCAGTGGCTCATCGAAGATGTGCACCACGACATCGCCAAAGTCGACTAGCACCCAGCGGGCGGCCTCCATTCCTTCGACTCCGTCGACGGTGACGCCCTCAGTCTTCGCTTCAAGACGCACGCTCTCGGCGATGGCTTGAACCTGCCGCCGGTTGGTCGCAGTCACCAGCACGAACATGTCGGTGTAGGAAACCAAGCCCCTCATATCGAGGATTGCTAGGTCCTTTCCCTTCTTCTCGAGTGCTGCTTTGGCCAGAAAAACGGCCAGGTCCTCTATCTCGATGACTCCCTCCCGCGCGGGCGATTCCCGCAGAGTCCATTGTCCGTGATCTCAGCCTCTGCACACAAGGAAAGAAAAAGGGCGGGATCTGGACCCGCCCACTTTCCTGTGATGTGCAAAATCACTAGGCGTTTAGCGCCTTGTAGCCAAGAAGCACGAAGTACTTCACGCCGTTGACTTCGAGGAGCTTGCCCTCGAGGCTGATGCGACCCGCTTCGAGGCCAGCATTCTTGATGTTGTCCAGCACTTCATTGGCGACCACGTGGACGGCTTCGGGTCCGACGGTGAACGGTGCGGCGACATGGCTGGTGAGCTTGTTGTCAGCGGCATTCAGGGTTCCCGTGTAGCTCCAAGATGCGCCCTCGGCGATGACGCGCTGGGCCATCATTCCCGTGCTGTATGAGCAGTTTTCGCCCACCAGTTCGGCATTCTTTGCGCAGGCAGCGGCATCGAGCGCTGCAACCTGAACGGTTTCGGTTTTTGCTTTGTCCGCATCAGCGGTGGTGGTGTCCTTTGAGCCGCCGCACGCGAATGCGAAAGACGGGAGGACGAGTGCTGCCGACAGCGCGACGACACGAATCATAATCTGTACCCCTGATAAAACCGTTCCGAGTGAGTGTAGGTTCGACGACACCCCGTCATCAAGCACCTGCGACAAACGATGACTTCCTTCTGCACACGCTTATTCATCGGACCCCTGGCCTCGAAGCTGAACAAGCGCCTGCCAACAGTGATCGATCAGCTCAGGAATGCCCTCTTGGGTCAACGCCGAGACCACGAAAATGCGCCCCTTTGCGACGCGCTTTAGGCCAGCAACCAACGCCTCGCGTTGATCGTCCGTGATCAGATCGGCTTTGGTCAGCACAATCAGCTGGGGACGCTGCATGAGCGATTCTTCGTACTCCCGCAGCTCTGCATTGAGCTTGGTCCAACGCTCGGCGGGATCGCCCTCCCAGTCCTCGGGAGCCAACAGGTGCAGGTAGAGGCTGCAGCGCTCGACATGGCGCAGGAACTCGTGGCCCAGACCCGCACCCGATGCGGCTCCTTCGATGAGGCCCGGAATGTCGGCAATGACAAAGGAGCGGTGGCCACTGAGCGGCACAACCCCCAGCTGGGGAGTCAACGTGGTGAATGGGTGGGCACCCACGCGGCTCTTGGATGACGTCACTGCAGCGATAAACGTGGACTTGCCCGCGTTCGGGAATCCGAGCAGCCCGACATCGGCAATCAGCTTCAGCTCGAGGCGCAGCCGCTTCTCTTCGCCGGGCAGGCCCGCCTGAGCCGTGCGAGGCGTGCGATTGGTCGAGGTCTTGAAGACCAAGTTGCCGGCGCCGCCCTTGCCTCCGGGCATGACTAGCGTCTTGCCCTCGGTGTCCAAGTCGGCCAGCTGTTCGTCGGTGTCCGCGTCGTAGAGGACAGTCCCAACCGGGACCTCAATGACCAGGTCAGCCCCCGCTGCTCCATACTTGTCCTGCCCCTCACCTGGCAGGCCATTTCTGGCGGCATAGCGCTTGTTTCGGCGAAAATCCACGAGGGTGTTTCGGGAACGGCTGGCCATAAAGATGAGGGCCCCACCGTCGCCACCGTTGCCGCCGTCAGGGCCGCCTCGGGGCTGAAAGCGCGCGCGTCGGAATGACACGCAGCCTGGGCCTCCGTTCCCTGAGGCTCCAATGATCTCGATGTGGTCGACGAAGCGCATTGCCGCGACGAATACCCCGGCGAGACGAAGCTCGCCGCTCCTTGGACGAGACAGAGCTCGCCGCTCCTTGGACGAGACAGAGCTCGCCGCTCCTTGGGCTAGCGGCGGTACTGCTGCTCGCGCTCGATGCGAAGGCCCTTGTTACTGAACCATCCGTCGACGTCGGGCAGGTCGACCACTTCCTTGCGGGGAGCGGGACGCTGGCGTGCCGGCTTGCGGGTGCCGGTGTCGGTCGCACCAGAACCGGCGCCCATCTCTTCGGCAGCCATCTCCCAGTCGCTCTCATAGGAATCGACGGCCTGGGGCGTGCTGGTCACCGTGGAGTCTGACTTGTCCCATCCGCGCTGACCGCCCCAGTACTGACGCTCGAGGCCTGTGAATGCGTCGAGCGGCACCGTGATCTCGGTGGGTCCCATGAACAGGGCAAAGGTGATGGCGTCGTCGGCCAGCGGCCCAATCAGCACCGTGCCGTTGTGCAGCTCAATGCGCCAATCACCGGTTGGATTGCCAATGGGATTTGCTGACGCGCACTCGGACAGGAAGGGATCGAACTCACCCAAGGTGCTGTCGATCACGAGGCGGGTGCGCTCCGGATCGACGAGGAAGTCATCACCGAACGTGGTGCGCACGCGGTAGTTCTCGCCCTCGGGCCACTGCGTGCCCCCCTGCAGTTGGAATCGGTACAGGTCATCGACCGGCAAGTTCACGCTGGCGGTGCGGCCACCCACTTCAACGCCCATCGCCAGCTCGGGGTCGGACCACTTGCCGACCAGCTCGGTGCCGTTGCGCAGCCAGACACTGACGTTGCCTCCACTGCCCTCGAGATCGCCACCTTCGACGGGGTACACCTCACCGACGTCTGAGATCGGGATGTTCATGACGCCCAGGCCGCTCTCGAGCACGATTGTTCCAGTTGTGACTTGCCCGACGAGTACCTGCCCATCTTCGAGGGTTGCTCGAACGGCGGTGCCATCCTCGGGTTGGCAAGCGGTCAGGGCGGCGAGGGTGACTAGGGTCAGGGCAAAAGCGGGACGCATCGGGCCTCCAGAGCGGGGTTCGCAGGAGGAACGCTAGCGGCGCTGATTTCTTACGATCCGGGCTTCTTTTCCAGGCGATGGATCTTGAGGGGATCGACGGTCTTATTGTTGATGCGCACGATGTAGTGCACATGGGGACCCGTGCTGCGACCCGTGTTTCCGCTCATGGCAATCAGGTCACCCTTCTTGACAACGTCTCCTTTGGCCACCAGCTGCTTGTTGAGGTGGCAGTAGGTCGTGCGCACTCCGTTGGCATGCTTGACCGACACGTACTTGCCCGACCGGTCGTCGTAGTGGATCGAGTGCACCACGCCATCTTGCACGCTGACCACCTCGGTTCCGATGGGCACGGCGATGTCGATGCCGTTGTGCATCATGGGTTTTTTGTAGACCGGGTGATGGCGAGGTCCGTACTTGGAGGAAATCCTGTACTTGCCGCTGACCGGGAACTGCAAGTCGAGCACGGTGCCGAGCGCGATGGTTCCCGACACGAAGCGGTCAGCCTCGCGGCCCGCGGACGCACTCAGGAAGGGCCGGTGCACCTCGAGCAGGGCTGGGTCATCAAAGCCCGCAGCGGTGGCCCGGGCGATGGCGCGATCCCGCGCTTCCTCGCCCACGACGGCAATCTCGAGAGCCTTCTCGGCGTTGCCATCGGACTGCAGGTACAGGTCGTCGAGCACGGCCAGCAGCCGCTCACCCTTGGGCACATCGGCGTACACGGCCATTCGGGCCACGGTCTCTTTGGGGGTCTTTTTGGCAAAGACCTTCACCGCCGCGACCCGGTACAGCCGAGGCATCTGGCCGGCCTCGGCGATGAACATCGGGTCGTCGAGGTCAGGAAGCTCGCCCAGAGCCCAGTCCGCCACCTCGTCTGGGGGGCCAGTGTGGAAGTAGCTGGTCAGCGAGACCGGCTCGGGAGCGCCATCCCAGACCATGCCCAGGGCTCGATTGCCCAGGTCGCCCACGGGTGTGCGCATGTAGACGGGAAAGACGACCAGCACCACAAGCAGGGCGTCGAGCATCCCGAACCGTTCGGTGCCCAAAAAGGCCCAGATCCAGTCCTTGAGGGCGATCATGCGGTCCTTCACGACAACAGCCCCCAGACGGGCAAGCCGTAGGTGATGGCGAGTCCGGCGATGACCAGCGGGACGGGCGCCCACCACCAGCCATCGACCCGCGTGGTGTGTGTGCGTGCGGCGCTCGCGACCGTCCAGCTTCCGGTCAATGTGAGGCGCCAGGCAATCAGTCCGGAAACGACGTAGGCGGCGACGCGGCCTCCTTCGAGGTGGTAGGGCGCAATCAGATCCTCGGCGGACATGCCCACCACCCACGCGCCGGCCAGGCCGACAGGCAGCCAGAACATGGGTCGAACAATGCTCATCAGCGACGCATTGGTCTTCCAGTCCGCCCAGTCGACCGCTGGAACGGCCTTGGCGCTGACCAGGGTCATGAACGCCCAGGCGATGACCGCTAGCTCGAGCCACACCGCAGACCATGAAGCCAGATAGGCCGGCGTACCGGGATCGGGCCACGGCAGACTCATGTACATGATGCCGTCAAACAGCAGGTCGTCGAGGCGGTCAGCCGCAAGGTGGACGCCCAGAACGATGACGGCCAGCTGCCCGAGCCAACCCCATCCCGAGCGGGTCTGCACGAAAGCTGCGTCGATGTCGCGGAGAGACTGAATCATGGTGAGCCTGGACTACGCCGCAGGGAGCATAGTTCCTGCATGATGCTTGCAGATCGGATGCAGATGGAGAAACACACGCGAATCGGGCCCTTCATTTTCAGGGGCCGACGGGGTCTGGTACCGCCCAAACGGCACATCCTGATTCGACCTCGTTAGCTGGGCGCCATTCGGAGGCTCCCCTTGGCTGAACAGCGCACCGCCGCCACTCGCGCACTCGACATGGTCGAGTGGGTCGGAAACAAGCTGCCTCACCCGTTCTGGCTGTTCTGCGGCCTGTTCATCGCGGTCATCGGACTGTCTGCCGGTTTGAACGCCGCGGGCGTTTCTGTCACCAAGCCCGAGACGCAGCTGCTGACCACGACAGCCGACGGAGCCCGTGTACCTGGGCGGGTCGTCGAGGTGAACGCCGATGGCAGCGGAGCCCAGTTCAACCTGTCCGCCAGCTCACACAGCTCTCGGCTCAAGAACATCGAGCTGCAGATCTACACCGAGACCGAGCTGGTCGCGACGCTGCCGCTAGAACGGTCCGAGCTCGGCGCCATCGTCGTCGACGCGAAGATCGATGGCGTTGACGCGGGTCAGACCTACCGCGCCCACGTGGTCGCGCCCTCTGCAGAGGTCAAGGCACGCTCCCTGCTCTCCCAAGCCGGCCTGACGTGGTTCGTTCTGCACATGGTCACCAACTTTGCCGAGTTTGAGCCACTCGGCTTGGTGCTGGTCATGCTGATGGGCGTCGCCATTGCCGAGGGCAGCGGCCTGATTCCTACTGGCATGCGCTTCATCGCGCTCGCCGTGCCTCGCTGGCTCATCATCCCCGTCATGTTCGCGCTGGGCGCATGCGGCAACATTGGCTCAGACGCCGGCATCGTGGTCATTCCTCCCCTCTCGGCGGCCATCTTCCAGCAAATGGGCAAGAGTCCGATCGCCGGCCTGCTTGTCGGCTATGTCGGGGCCACAGCTGGCTTTACGGCGAACTTCCTGCCGGCCGGCACGGACGTCCTAGCCATGGCACTCACCAACGCCGCGACCGGTGGCGACCCAGAGGTCAACGTCTTCTGCAACTGGTACTTCATGTCCGTCTCCGTGTTCTTCCTGGCGGCCATCGGCACCTGGGTGACGGTCAAGTACACCCTGCCTCGGCTCGAGACCGGCGATCAGGGCCCGCCACCCGAGATTGTGCCCATCACTGACCTGCAGAAGCGTGCACTCGGCGTCGCCGTGGTCGCTGTCCTCGCCGCCACTGCGGTCTGGATGCTGACCATCGTGCCCACCTGGGGCCTGCTGCGTCACCCTGATGCCATCACCAATCCCGACCTGGTCTGGCGCTCCCCCTTCTTCAAGGGTTTGGTGCCGATTCTGTTCACGCTGTTCGCGGTCGGCGGCCTGGCCTATGGCTACGCCGCAAACACCATCTCCAAGACCGACGACATCATCGAGTGGATGGCCGACTCCATGCGCCGCATGGGTCCCTACATCGTGCTCATCTTGGTGATCAGCCAGTTCATCCGTGCATTCCAGTGGGCGAACCTCGACCAGCTGATCGCCGTCGGAGGCGCCGATCTATTGCGTGCGCTGGGCATGGAGCAGTTCCCCATCCCCTTCTTCGTTGCGTTCATCTGCATCGTCGCCGTGGCCAACCTGTTCATGGGCTCGGCATCAGCCAAGTGGGCGATCTTTGCCCCCATCTTCGTGCCGATGTTCATGGACCTGGGCCTGCACCCCGCCTTCACTCAGCTGCTGTACCGGCTCGGCGATTCGATCACCAACTGCGTCAGCCCGCTCTACCCCTTCTTCCCCATCCTGCTGGGCTGGATTGCCGAAGTGGACCCCGAGAAGGCGAAGGTCGGCACGGTGCTGTCCTTCCTGGTGCCCTACGCCAGCTTCCTGCTCGTGGGCTGGCTGATCATGTTGGTCGGCTGGTACTTGCTCGGCCTGCCTGTGGGACCCAATTCGCCGCTGATGCTGTAGACTTCCGCATCCCGGAGGTCCCGTGCACATTCTGATGCTCGCCGCGTTGCTCGCTTGTTCTTCGTCTCCAGAAGAGCGCGCCATCGAAGTTCTCGAAGCAGACGGCATGTCGGACATCGAGCTGACGGGCGAAGCGGGCATCTTCGAGTTTCGTGCCGACAAGGGTGCCGAGATGTGCGCCGGCACGGTGGATGTGCCGACGGGCGGGGGGGAGATCAAGATCGAGAAGTACTGCAGCTCGGCGTGGGGCCCCGAAGAGCTCAAGCTGCCAGTCCGTGTCAGCAAACAGGGCCGAGACCGCGCCCACGGCTGCGACGCCGGAGACCAGAAGCTCTGCGCACTCCTGGGCACCGACTACCGCGATGGCACCAATGGCATCGCCGGCGACAAAGACAACGCCATCCGGCTGTTTGAGAGCAGCTGCGAAGCCGGCGCCTACCAAGGCTGCACCTACATGGCCGACGTCTACGACCAGGGCAAGCTGGTCGAGCGCAACGACGACAAGGCACAGGCGCTGTACACAAAGAGCTGCGAGCTGGGCAGCGAGGTCTCATGCCGCCGACTCGGCAAGACCGTTCCTGGGGCCGAACCTGCAGACGCCGAGGACGGCGAAGACAAGCCAATCGTGCCGTCGGACGTCCCGCCGCCGGTGCCAGGCTAGCCAGCCCAAGCGACTGCTACGGAGTCTTGGTCAGCAGCAAGGCGCCGCTGTAGCCAACGGTCGAGCCGTACTCGTCGTTGGTGCCATCCCAATCGGCGAACCACTCGCCGGCGTTCAGCTTGCCGGTCCACTCGACGTCGGCGGGCTGGTTGTCGCGACCGTTGAAGGTGATGATGCCGTGGTCGATGCCGTCGCTGCCGCTGAAGCTGGACGTGACGTCAAAGCCCTGACTGAAGATAAAGCACTCACCGGTACCAGAGACCGAGCCACTGGCGGTGATGAATAGCTCGATTTCAGCATCACAAGCGCCTCCGCCGCCGAACGGAGAGTCCCGCGTGAAGGTCATGGTGCCGGTCCACACACCCGCATTTGCGTCGGGTCCAGTGTCGGTGTCGGTGTCCGAATCGGTGTCGGCGTCCGAGTCCGTATCGGTGTCCGAATCCGTGTCTGAATCGGAGTCCGAATCCGTGTCGGTGTCGGACTCGGGCAGATCGGTCTCTTCCTGCGTCTCGCCGAGGTCGATGGACCCCATTGTGACGCAGGCAGAGAGCAGCATGAGCGACGAGGCAATGCCCATCGCTCGAATCAACCTAGGCCTCGGCCGGGATGACGCTGACGATCTTGCGGTTGTTGCGCTTGCCGAATTCGACAGTGCCGGGCGTGAGCGCGAACAGCGTGTAGTCACGGCCCTGGCCCACATTGGGACCGGGGTGGAACTTGGAGCCAACCTGGCGAACCAGGATGCTGCCCGCTGTGACGGTCTCGCCGGCGTAGCGCTTGATGCCGCGGTATTGCGGATTGGAGTCACGACCGTTGCGAGTCGAGCCCTGTCCCTTTTTATGAGCCATGGTGTGCCTCTCTAGCCCTTGATCTTGGTGATCTCGAGGGTGGTGTGACTGTGACGGTAGCCGACCCGACGACGGGTACGACGACGGCGCCGCATCTTGAAGGTGATGACCTTGTCGCCACGCGTATGTGCGACGACTTTGGCGGTGACTTTTGCACCTTTGACGGTCGGGGTTCCGACCTTGGTGTCCTTGTCGGTGGAGATCATCAGCACATTGTCGAGAGCGAAGTTCTTGCCCTCTTCGGCTTCGAGACGGTCCACCGTAATGGTGTCGCCTTCGGCCACTTTGTACTGTTTTCCACCAGTTTCGACGATGGCGTACATCGTTTACTCCGTGTGTATTTACTGTCCCCACGAGGCGGCGATGCGAACGCACCGCTCTTGAAAGGAGCCCGGGTCAAGCCGCGCGGATCTAAGCCAAAACCGCTGCGCCGGCAACCCCGTCTATTGGGCGCGGCGGCCGAGCAGCAGGCGAAGCTGGTCGAGGCGGTTCTGAACCGCATCGGTATCGATGTCCCGGTAGCGATCGGGAAGCATCCGCTTGGCCGAACACTCAAACACCGCCAGCATCTCCATGAACTCGAGCATGCGGGTGTCCCGACTGGGGATGACGTCCATCGCCGCCGCGTTCAGGTCCTTCTGGCGAATCACGTCGCTCTCGCCTTCGGCCGCGCGGTTCATGGCGGCAAGCAGCACGGCTTCGAGCTCGGCGGCGCTGTAGCCCTCGGTCTCTTTGACGGCGGTCTTCCAGCTGATGCGCTTGGCAAAGTTGGCCTTGGTACGCCGTGCGAGCGCCTTGAAGATCAGCTCGCGCTCGGTCGCCTCTTCGGGGAAGAAGAAGGGAATCTTCATGTCAAAGCGGCCGGGGCGCTTGAGGTCCGTGTCGAGCTTGTCGGGACGGTTGGTCATCATG
>CAYYHT010000122.1:0-13613 GCA_964471355.1 uncultured Enterobacteriaceae bacterium | reverse complement strand
CAGAGCGCCGGCGAGGTCGTCACCGTGAGCCGCTGGCTCGCCAGCTGGGCACAAGAGCTCGGAGCATCCGATGTGCGCCACATCCCCAACGGCACGGACGTGCGCCCATCGGCGCAACGGGCGGTCACACGGACGCGACTGGGCTTGGACGGGCTGGTGCTGGGCATGGTCAGCAGCATGAAGCCCTGGCACGGGCTCCAAGCGCTGGTACCTTTGATGGATGCCCTGCCCGACGCCACCCTATTGCTGGTGGGAGCGGGGCCGGAGCCGGCACCGGTGCACGCCCGAATTCGAGCCGTCGGCCGCGTCGAGCCAGGACAGCTGCCCGACCTGCTCGCCGCGATGGACGTGGGGCTTGTGCCGTACACGTCCCAGGCCCCCCCGTGGTTCTGTCCGCTGAAGCTGCTGGACTACCTCGCGGCGGGACTGCCTTGCGTTGCGAGCGACCTCGGTGACTGCGCCCACCTGCTGCGTGATGGCGGCGGTCTGGTCGTCCCCCCACTTTCGGCCGGTTCATTGAACACCTGGGTCGAGGCGATTCACGAGGCGGCCAAACAGCCTCGCAAACCCCGACCACGCCCATGGTCAGACGTGGTCAGTGAAGCACTGAGCAGCGCCGCGCCAGAGCCGGGTTAGCAGCGGATATGCGCATCCTCTGGCCCCTTGTCGTTGCTGCCCTCATCTCTACCGCTTGCACCCTGCCCGAGCCCCCGCCGCCCAGGAACTGCGACGAGCGCACGGCGTTCTACCCAGATGCAGACGGCGACGGACTCGGTGAGACAACCGACGTGTACGTCGGATGCGAGGCCCCCGACGGCTGGGTCACAAACGCGGACGATGTCGAAGTCCCCGACACCGACACAAACGCCGACACCGATACGGACACCGACACAGACACCGAATCGGGCGGCAATTGAGCGACTTCACCGCTGAGATTGAGCGCCCTCATCTGGCTCCTGCAGCCCGCGCAGAGGCGGTCTGGTACGGCAGCGCCATGCTGCGCACCTTCGGCTGGTTCTATTGGATCCTGGGCCTAGGTCGGCTTCTGGGCCGAGTTCGCCTCGAAGAGCACTCGGTCGAGCGCATTCGCACAGCGTCCGAGAAAGGCACGGTCGTCTACATCCTTCTGCGCCGCAGCACCGTTGACCACCTGGCGCTGAATACTGTGCTGAATCGCCGCCGACTCCCGCTGTCGGTCTGGGCCAACGGCGTCATCAACTTCTATTGGCAGCCTGTGATCGAGGCATGGAGAGACGTCTACCACCGCATCAGCCACGTATTCAGCGAAGGGCTGCCCGACCCCGTGCGCTCGGGCTGGCTGGCTCGCACCGTGGCTGCCGGCGCGCCCGTCACCGTGTTCCTCACCAACAACGACACCTGGCGAAACGTGCTGTCCCGCACCGAGATGGCCGACCCCCTCGCCGCCCTGCTCGAGGCCCAGAAAGAGTCCGGCAGCCCCATTCAGCTGGTGCCCACGCTGGTGGTCTGGGACCGCTCGCCCGACGTGTCCGACCAGAGCGCGGTCACACACTTCCTGTCCGGCACACACGAGGCCCCGACCCGGCTGATGATGGCCCGGAACGTCGCATTCCGCAGCCACGAAGCCTTCATCCAAGTCGGCGAGCCGGTCGATCTGGCCGAGTTCACCGAGCGGGTCGAGGCCAGCAAACAGGCCAAGGCGTTGCGGGTCCTGCTCCGCCGATTCCTGCGACGCGAGGCACGACTGGTTCGCGGTCCACGGCTGCTGCCTCACCACGTCATGAAGCGCCTGGTGCTCGAGAACCCGCCCATGCGCGAGCTGGCTCGACGCGAGTCCGAAGCGACCGGGCAGTCTGTCACCGACATTCAAAAGCAGATGTCCTCGGACTTCGACACCATCGCCGCCCGGTTCAAGTGGTGGGTGGTGCGGTTGCTGGACCTGGCGCTGCGCCCGCTGTGGACGCGTGTGTACAGCGGCGTCAATGTCCGCGACGAGGATCTTGATCACATCCGGACCGCCATGCGCGGCGGCACCGCAGTCCTGGTGCCCTGCCACAAGAGCCACTTCGACTATGTGCTGCTTTCCTGGGTGTTTCACGAGCACGACCTGATCGTTCCCCACGTGGTTGCGGGCGCAAATATGGCGTTCTGGCCGGTGTCGATCTTCCTGCGCGGTGCCGGCGGCTTCTTCATCAAGCGCAGCTTCGCGGGCGAGCGCATCTTCCCCGCTGTGTTCAGCCGCTACCTGCGAGAGCTGATCAACCACGGCTACCCCGTCGAGTTCTTCATCGAAGGCGGTCGCAGCCGGACCGGCAAGCTGCTTCAGCCTCGACTTGGCGTCCTGGGCATGGTGCTCGATGCCGCAGCAGTACGCCCCCGCAGCCGTGAGGTCACCCTGCTGCCGATTCAGCTCTGCTACGAACAGGTCGCCGAGGAAGGCACATACGCGCTCGAGCTTGCGGGCGAGGAAAAGACGACCGAGAGCGTCGGACAGGTCGTCAGCGCCCGCAGCATCCTGAGCCGCCGCTTCGGACGCGTCTATCTGCGCGTTGGCGAGCCGATCCTGTGCTCCCAGATCGTCGATCCCACAGAAGACCAGCCCCGCTGGACCCAGCGATCTCGCATGGAGCAGCGCGAGATCCTTCAGCCGCTTGGCGAGCGCATCATCCACCGCATCGCCCAGGCCGCCGTCGTGCTGCCCACCTCGGTCACCGCTCTGGCGCTGATGGCCCATCACCGCCGTGGCATCAAGCACACCGAGCTGACCGCCCGCATGCAGCGCTTCCGCGACTTTTTGAGGCGAGCCGGAGCCGAAGAAGCGTCGTCGATGGAGTACTTCAGCCAGGCCCGTGGCGAGGCCCTAGAGCGATTCCGCAAGGCCGGACTCATCAACGCGATGGAGCACCAGGACGAGCGCCTGTGGGGCATCAATGTCGACACCCGCATCACCCTCGAGGGCTACAAGAACCAGCTCATCCAGTTCTTTGTGGCCGCCGGATTTGTGTCGATGGCGGCCCGTCCTCTGCCCGATGCTCCGTTCACACTCGATGACGTGCGTGGTTCAGTCAGCCGGTTGGCCTGGGTGCTGCGACGTGAGTTCATCCTCGACCCCGACACCGGCACCACCGAGCTGACCCGCAGGGGGCTGGCCGATCTCGTGGCCCACGGTGCGCTGACGGAAGATGACGGCCGCTATGAGCTGGCCGACATGGCCATGATGGGCGAGATCTTCAACCTGTTCAGGCACTTCCTCGAAACCTACACGCTGGTCCTGCGGTCCATCGACAAGGTCGGTAGAAACGACACCAAGGAGATGTGCCGCGTCTTGCAAGGAATGGGTCCCGCACTGCTCTCGTCTGGCCAGGTCACTCGACCCGAGGCGCTGTCCACCGTGACCCTCGAGAACGCGGTCAAGAGCTTCATCGACGACGGAACCTTCTCGAACACCCACGACCAGATTCGCGGCACCGAGCACGTCGCCGGCGTCGTCGCCTCCCTCGCTCCGATGGTGGACTGATTGTCCATGGCTGCAGACGGCGATGATGATCTTGACGAGCTGTTCGGCGCAGGCACCGGGCAACCCACCCCTCGCACCGGCCTGGTCATCAGTCTGTTGGTGGCCGGAGTCGTCGGCACGATTGCCGGCCTGACCTGCCTCTCAGCCCCGGGCGGCGCCCTGGTGCTCATGTCCTGGGTGATCATCGAAAAGGAAGTGGACCGGGTCGACTCCGGCTTCCTCCCGCTCTCAGACAAACCTCGCCTGTTGCGGTTGCAGCGGGTGGTTCAGGGCGCACTGCTGCTCGTCATCGCCGTGTTCATCCTGCAGACGGTGCTGCTCTGCTACGGCTTCTATGACTGGTTCTGGGGCTCGATGGCCGAGTGGTTCTGGACCGGGGTCAGCCCGTTCTAGAGCACCGAACAGCTGGCGCTAGAACATCTTCAGTTGAGGCTCGCCTGTGCCAGCGACCGCGTCGAACTCGCCGTCGGCGACGCGAATCTTGAGTCGGTCGCCGCTGCGCACGCCATCGGCGCTAGTGACGACGCCGGACTCGCTCATGACGATGCTGTAGCCCCGGCCCAACACGGCCAGCGGACTCAGTGCCTCGAGGCGTCCAGATGCGGCCTGCAGCCGCCCGCGGGACCGAGTGACCCGGGTTTTGAGTGCCGGCAACATGCGCTGCTTCATCGCATCGACGCGCACCCGGCGGCGCTGCAGATGCCCATTCATGGCCAGCTGCATGCGACCCAATAGAGTCTCGCGACGACGGCGTACTTCAGCAAGCCGGTCTCCGGGATGGCGCAGGCGATTGCGCAGGCCCCGCACACGCTCGCGACGCGCACTGATGGCAACTGCCATCGCACGGTCGAGTCCCATGCTGGCTTCGTCAATCTGACGGCGCAGGTTCGAGTCGTCGGGCACCACACGGGCAGCGGCGGCCGACGGCGTAGGCTCGACGGCATCGGCGACCAGGTCGCACATGGTGGTGTCGATCTGGTGCCCCACAGCGCTGACGACGGGAATCGGGCAGCGGGCGACAAACCGCGCCAGCTGTTCATTCTGAAACGCCAGCAGGTCTTCCTTGCTGCCACCACCTCGCGTGATGACCAAGACCTCGCTGCGACCGTCCTCGATCAACAGCTCGAGGGCTTGAAGGACCGAGCCCGCGGCGTGGTTGCCCTGCACGGTGCAGCCAGAGACCAAGATGCGAGCGCTTGGATGGCGAACCGCGGTGACCTTGAGAAAATCCTGCAGGGCCGCACCCGCGAGCGAGGTCGCAACCCCCACAAACTTGGGCATGCGAGGCAGAGGCCGCTTGCGGGTCGGGTCCAGCAGGCCGTCCGCCATCAGTCGCTGCTTGATCTCGGCGATCTTGCGCGCCAAGTCGCCTTCGCCGCTCGGGGTGACCACATGCACGGTCAGCTGATGATGGCCTTTCTGGCCATAGACGCCGAGTCGCCCGCGGCAGATGACCTTGTCGCCCTGCTTTGGTGTAAAACGCAGGTTGTTCCAGTCGTCTCGCCAGCAAATGCACTTGAGCGTGGCGTTTCGGTCGCGCAGGTCGAGGTAGCGATGTCCACTGGCAGCGGCGTAGATCTGCCCGATTTCACCCTCGACCAGCACCGAGGGATAGCGGCTGCGAATCAGAGCATCGAGCTCGTGGGACAGCGTCGATGGCGTGTATTTCTTCACCGACCTTCCTTGAGCAGCCGGTCCAGCGCTGCCTGTTCTCCTGCCAAGAACGCACCGGCCTGATCGCGGGTCGTCTTGGAGTGGGGCTCGTCGAAGATGTTGTGCTTCTCTGTGGGGTCCTCGGCAAGGTCAAACATCAACTCAGTTCCGCTGACCGATCGGCGAATCACCTTGATGCCGTTGCTGCGCAGGCCCAACAGCGGCCAGCCGTCGTCCGCACGCCCGACCAGCGACGACGTCAGCGACGGCATCGTGTCCTTGTCGAAGGCACTCAGGTTGACCCCTTCGGTCTCTTCGACGTTGTCGAGTTTGTGCCACTCGAGGGCGGTGGGCAGCACGTCCATCAGACGAACCTGCTTGTCGACGCGGGTCACCTTGGCCTCGACTCCTGGGCGCACGATGATGAGGGGCACACGGATGACCTCGTCCCACAGGCCCGAACGGCCGCGACCCACTCCGTGCTCACCGCGCATCCACCCCGAAGTGCCCGCCAGCACCACCATGGTGGCGTCCTCGATGCCCCGAGCCTTTAGATCTGAGACAATGGCGCCAACCTGGGCGTCGACGCGCTTGACCATCGCCTCGTAGGGCTCAGTGGGCTGGGGGCCGGGCAGATGGATGAACGAGAAGAAGGGGAGCAACTCGTGCCGATCGAGCCAGGTGGACAGGGCCGCCACGGTGTCGTCGCCCTGACGTGAGCCGCCGCCCTGAACGGCCTCGATGACCATGCCAGCGATGTTCAAGCGGTCCAAACCGGCCGGGCCCACCGAGAGCGCGTCGTCCCAGACCAAGAACCCCTGACTGATGCCCGTGGACTGGTGCAGCGCATCGCTGGATACGAAGCCACCCGTCGCGTAGCCCTCTTCTTCGAGGACCTCAGCGAGGGTCCGGTAGTGCCGGGCCAATGGGTAGCGGTCGCCAATGACATGGCTGCGCAGCGGGTGCAGGCCCGTGAGCAGGCTCGCGACAGCCGGAGAGGTCTCGGGCTGGGGCGTGATGGCGTCGGCGTAGACCACACCACGGGCCGCCAACGCATCGATATTCGGCGTGCCAGAGCCGCCGTAGGCTCCGACTGCGTCGCGACGCAGGCCATCAACCGAGATGATGACCAAGTTGGGGTCACCCTCGAGCGCCGCCACCCCACCGGTGCCTCGCGCGCTGTACGCAGAGCCAGTGCCCAGCACAACGAACAATGCCGCGACCGCAGCAGCGGGCAGCCAGCCGATGGGCACGCCTATGTCGCGATCGGTGCGGCGCAGCCAATACCGGGCATTGAAGTAGCCGACCGCCGCAAATCCGAACGGCATGGCCGCCATCGCCGCCGCTCCGGGCAAGCGCTCGTCTGCAACCAGGACCGCCGCCCCCTGCCACAGGAACCAGGCGCAGAGCACACCGACAACCAGACCCAGCTGGATGGCCAGGGTGTCGGCCACTCGCGAATCCTTGCGCAGCGCGTGCAGAGGAATGCCCAGCACCACCGCCCACAAGACGGCAAATGCCCCCATGATGGCGACGTTGCAGAGGCCCAGCACGACAAAGCCACCGAACGTGAGCGGCAGCTTCAGCGTGGCTGCAATGCCCACGATCTCGAGCGCGGCGGCCAGAAAGCCAAGTCCCGCACTCTGCGCGGCGCCGTAGCCGACCCGCTTGCCGATGCCCCACTCGTTCATCGCCGACCCGCTAACCCCAACTGTGTCCAAGGAGTGGCGACCTTCGTCTCGTCGGCCAGATATAGGCGCGCCCGGAGGCCAAATCTTGTCCGCATTCCTGCTCAGTCTCATCGTCACCACCGCCTGCGCCAAGAAGCCAACACCACCTGTGGTCGCGACTCCAACGCTCGAAGAAGCCACCGCACAGCTGATCGGCCGCGCTTTGGTTCAGGACAATGCCTATGAAGAGCTGGTTCACCTGAGCGACCGCATCGGCAACCGCTTGGCGGGCAGCGAACCGCTCGCAGAGGCGGTTGAGTGGGCACGTCAGGAGATGGAAAAGGACGGACTGGTGGCCACCACCGAGCCCGTGATGGTGCCGGCTTGGATTCGAGGCGAAGAGAGCATCACAGCCCTGGCCCCCATCGAGCGACCGCTGAACATGCTGGGGCTGGGCAACAGCATTGGAACCCCGGCCGAGGGCATCGAGGCCGATGTACTGGTCGTCGACAGCTTCGATCACCTCGACGAGCTCGGCGATACAGCCAAAGGCAAGATCGTGCTCTTCGACGTGCCGTTCACCGACTATGGCTCCACTGTGGCCTACCGGGGCGGCGGGGCGGACGCAGCAAGCAAGCATGGCGCGGTCGCGGCTCTGGTTCGCTCAGTCACACCCAAGAGCCTGGACACTCCTCACACCGGGGCCATGGGCTACCGCAAAGAGGGCGTCGAGAAGATTCCCACCGCCGCCATCACCGTCGAGGACGCCAGCTGGATGCGCCGCCTGTCCGAGCGCGGACAGACCGTTCGCGTGCAGCTGAAGATGCAGGCGCACTTCGAAGACGACCGCCAGAGCCACAACGTCATCGGCGAGGTGCTCGGGCGCGAGCTGCCGGACGAGATCATCGTGGTGGGCTGTCACCTCGACTCATGGGACGTGGGCCAAGGGGCCCAAGATGACGGGGCGGGCTGTGTCGCCGCCATGGAGGCCGTGCGCCTCATCGCCACCATGCCCGGCGGACCAAAGCGCACCGTGCGCGCCGTGTTGTTCACGAACGAAGAAAATGGCCTGCGTGGCGGCAAGGCCTACGCCGAGGCCCACCCAGACGAGACGTTCATCGCCGCCCTCGAAGCGGACACCGGTGCCGGACAGCCCTTCGGGTGGCGCGTCGACCTTCAAGATCACACCGACGCGCAGAAGGAACAGACCATCGCCCGCCTGCAGGACATCCTTGTTCCGCTGCTGGACCCAGTAGGAGCCGGCAAGGTCAAGCTTGGCGGCAGTGGGGCCGACATCTCGCCCATCACCAAGACCGGAGTCCCCGGCTTTGGCGTCTGGCACGACATGACCGACTACTGGCCCATCCACCACACACAAGCCGACACAGTCGACAAAGTGGACCCCCAGCTGCTCAATCGCACCGTCGCCAGCATGGCGGTACTTGGCTGGTTGCTTTCCGAGCAGCCCGAGTCCGTACTACCCTGAGCCCCATGGAGCGATCCCGAGCCTGATGGAGCGACCCGAACTGCTGGCCTTCCTCGAAGCCGTGGGCGCAGGCAGCCTCGAGAGCTACCTGTCGCAACACGGCGACGATCCGTTCGCGGGGCTCGAAGAACGGCTGCAGTGGGCGGCCTGGAACTTTCGCGACCCGGAGAACGCACGCGAAGCCAACTTTCTCATGCAGCACCACGACTCGCTGCGCGAGGTGCTCGACGAGGGCGAGACCGCTTGGCATCTGCGCATCAAGCGAGAGGAACGCGCCGCCAAGTCCCCCAAGCCGCCTGGAAATGGCGGGCCCCCCGTGCCGCCGCCGGGAATGGGCACGGTCCAGCCCAACCCAGGACGAACCGTGGCCAGCGTCACCCCGGCGCCCATGCGCACGTCGGGGCCGACCGCCACACCGGCCCCCGCACCCATCTCGAGCGGCCCACCGATGACGCCACCGCCGGCGCCGCAGCGACCTCCGCCGGCCCCCTCATTCAGCCAGCTCGAGCCCGCTGCCAAGCCACCTCCGCTGTCCGAACAGGCCACCGAGATTCGCGTCAGCGACAAACCCGACTTCGACGGCGAACCGACAATCAGCACCCCAAAACGCAGGCGCAGCAGCCCAGCGAAGCGACGCGGGGGCGAGGCCTTCAAGCCAAAGTCGCGTCCCGGAGAGCTGAGCAATCTGCTCGAGATTCCCATCGACACCGAAGATGTGCCGATGCACCACCGTCGCTCGGGGCTGGGCCTTGGCATCGAAAAGACAGGCTACGGCGAGTCCGAGCCCGCACCTCCGCCGCGGCGACGCAGCTCCCACTCCCGTCCCGCCGACGACCACGACATGGTGGCTCCCCCGGCCGCCAACGGGAACATGAGCTTCTTGATGCTGGGCATCGGCCTAGCTGTCGCCGGAATGGGCGCATTAGCCCTAGCTGGCGCCATTGTCTTCGGCGTCATGCAGAACGGCGGCACCCCGGCCGCCACCCCTCCTCCACCGCCTAGCATGCAGGACGTCATGCCCGCAGACCCCACCCCATGAAAGCCATTCAATCCGCCACCGACGGCACTCTTTCGTGGGAACAAACCCCCACTCCCGAGCCGCAGCCCGGCGAGGTCCGCATTCGCATCAGCGCCACAGCGGTGAATCGAGCAGACCTGATGCAGCGCGCAGGCAAATACCCCCCGCCCCCTGGAGCAAGCCCCATCCTCGGCCTCGAATGCAGCGGCGTGGTCGACGCCCTAGGCGAGGGCGCCAGCATGTGGAACCTGGGCGCCGAAGTCTGCGCCCTGCTCGCCGGCGGTGGCTATGCCGAGTACGTCTGCGTGCCTGAGGGCCAAGTGCTGCCCGTGCCAACAGGACTGCCAGTCATCAAGGCAGCGGGCATCCCAGAGGTGTTCTGCACCGCATTTCTGAACCTGTTCGGCGAGGGCGGACTCAAGCCCCACCAAAAGGTGCTCATCCACGCGGGTGCCAGCGGCGTCGGCACTGCCGCCATCCAGCTCTGCTACATCAGCGAAAACCCATGCTGGGTGACTGTCGGCCACGCCGAGAAGATAGCTCGCTGTGTGGCCTTGGGAGCGGCTGGAGGAACCAACAGACACTGGGGAAGCTTTGTCGAGGACGTGCGTGAATGGACCGGCCGCGAGGGGGTCGATCTGATCTTGTGCCCGGTCGGCGCCGACTACCTGTCGCACAACCAACAGGTGCTTGCCATCGAAGGGCGCTTGGTGTTGATCGGGCTGCTCGGCGGCCGTAAGACCGAGCTCGATCTCGGACGCCTGCTCGTCAAGCGGCAGCGGGTCATCGGCTCGACGCTGCGCGCCCGTTCCGTCGAATCCAAGAGCGCTCTCTGCCAGCGAATGCGCGTCGCCATCTGGCCCATGTTCGAGACCGGAGAGCTGACTCCAGTCATCGATCGCATCGTCTCAATCAGCGAGGTCGACGCCGCTCATGAGGCCATGGAAGCCAACGAGAACATCGGCAAGATCGTCATGACCATCCCCTAGGCAGGTTTTTGGGGGTTATCCGCTGCCCATGGACCTCGCTGAACAGGTTGCGCGCCGCCGCACCTTCGCCATCATCAGTCACCCCGATGCGGGCAAGACCACTCTCACCGAGAAACTCTTGCTCTACGGCGGAGCCCTGCACATGGCGGGCTCGGTCAAGTCACGCAAGGCCTCTCGCCACGCCGTCTCAGACTGGATGGCCATGGAGAAAGAGAAGGGCATCTCCATTACCTCGTCGGTGCTGCAGTTCGAGCACCACGGCATGCGCCTGAACCTGCTGGACACACCCGGTCACGCCGACTTCTCGGAAGACACCTACCGCACGCTGGCTGCTGTCGACTCGGCCATCATGCTGATGGACGTCGCCAAAGGCATCGAGCCCCGAACGCTGAAGCTGTTCGAAGTGTGCCGCATGCGCCAGCTGCCCATCCTGACCTTCGTCAACAAGATGGACCGCCCCGGACTCGAGCCCCTGGACCTGATGGACCAGGTCTCCAGCACGCTGGACATCGGCACGGTCGCACTGAACTGGCCGATCGGCGGTGGCAAAGAGTTCGCAGGCATCTTTGACCGCCTCAGCCGCAAGGTGCACCTGTTCGAGCGCGAGGCCAGCCGCGGCGGAGACATTGCCCCCGAGATGGTGCTCGAGCTCGATGACCCTCGCGTCCTCGAGCGCATCGGGGACGATCTGTACGAGACACTGCTCGAAGAAGACGAGCTGCTCAGCGAAGCCGGCGACGCCTGGAGCGTCGAGGAGTTCCTCGCCGGCCATGTGACCCCGTTCTTCTTTGGTTCGGCGATGACGAACTTCGGTGTGGGCCCGTTCCTCGATCAGATCGTCGACCTGGCTCCCTCGCCACGAGCACGGCCAACCGAGATGGGCGGACGCGACCCAGCAGACGACGACTTCTCGGGCTTTGTGTTCAAGATCCAGGCCAACATGAACCCCAAGCACCGAGACCGCATCGCCTTCATGCGCGTGGTCTCTGGACGGTTTGAGCGGGGCATGGAGGTCACGGCCGCCAGCAATCCGAAAAAGAAGATCAAGCTGGCCAAGCCCCACAGCTTCATGGCGTCCGAGCGCTCGATTGTCGAAGACGCCGTGCCAGGCGACATCGTCGGGCTGTACGACAACGGCGACCTGCGCATCGCCGACACGCTGTACACCGGCGAGCGCGTGACCTTCAAGGGCATCCCGCGATTCGCTCCCGAGCATTTTGCCCGCATTCGACTCAAGGACCCGACCAAGCGCAAGCACCTGCAGAACGGCCTGAATCAGCTGTCGCAAGAGGGCACCATCCAGATGTTCATCCGCGAGGGCCTCGGTCCGGCCGACCCCTACCTCGGTGCGGTCGGCATGCTGCAGTTCGAGGTGCTTCAGCACCGGCTCAAGCACGAGTACAACGTGCGCGCAGACCTCGAGCGCTCGCCTTTTCAGTGTGCACGCTGGGTCGGCGGAGACCCCAAGGGCCTCGAGTGGCTCAAGAAGCGCAGCGACTTTGTCATGGTCGAGGACCGAGATGGCAATCCCGTCGTGCTGACCGAGAGCCCGTGGCCGCTGAACTACGCGCTCACCGAGGCACCCGGGCTCGAGCTGTACGAGGTCAGCCCGCTGTAGAGGCGCGTCCGCGCGAGCACGACATCGGTGACACCGCTGCAAGCCCGCCCGCAGGCCCATTCGCTGATCGCACTGACATGGATGTCACGATCCGTCGGAGCCCCCGGCACACTCCAAGGCGCCTCAAACACTCGATCCGCTACCATGGCCGGTCTGACTCCTTGGCACAGCGAATGCATTGTCCCTGGGTGTCCGGCGGTCATTTGTTCGTCCGTGCCCCAACCCGAACCGCCGGGCATTTTGGGGGGCGGCTCAGGGAATTAGCCCTGGGTCGTCCCCCTTTAACCTTTCCTTGGGTCGCTTTCCGCCCTGGCCAACCGCGTTAAGCGGCCGCCATGCTGCGTACCCTGCCGATGTTGCTTCTTCTTCTCGCCTCATGCTGGGGCCAGAACGCGCACATCCTCCAAGGCACAGTCGTCGACGTCGTCTCGCCCACCGAGGTGCTGATCGACCACGAGGCCGTGCCCGGGGTCATGGGGCCAATGGTCATGCCATTCAAGGCAAACGACCCATCGGTCTTTGCCGAGATCAAGCCCGGTGACATCGTCGTGGCCCGACTGATGACCGAAAAGACCGGCTACCGCCTCGACCGGGTGCGGGTCACGGGGCACACCGAGCCACCCAAGCAGATCGCTGCTGGCCCGATGCCAGTCCAGCCGGGAGCGCTCTTTCCGCGCACTGAGCTGCCTCTGGCTTCCGGTGGCACCCTGGTCATCGGCCAGGGGCAGACCCAGCCGGTGCTGCTCACATACCTGTACACGACCTGTCCCTTCCCAGAGATGTGCCCAGCAACGGTTTTGCGGCTGCAGCAGCTCGCGGCACAGCTGTCCGAGGAGGAGGCGCAGCTCGCGATCGTGACCTTGGCTCCGCAGACCGACACTCCACAGGTGCTGGCTGAATGGGGAAGCCTCGTGGGCGCGACGCCCCCGCTTTGGCAGCTGGCGCGTCCCGAAGGCAAGCAGCTCGAAGACGTGGCCATGCGTGCAGCACTGTCGGTGATGGAGCAGGACGGCGCGATCGTGCACGCCATTCGGTGGCTAGTGCTCGACAAGGACGGGCGACTCATCGAGCGCTACGACGACAATCACTTCCCCGCGGACAGGGTGCTGCAGCAGCTGCGCACCGGCGGACCAGCCGCTCCAGCGGGCATCGTGGGCACGGTCACCGACGAGGCGAAGCTCGCCGCGCCCTGACCTAGCGGATGTACATCCAGACCGTCTCTGAGCCGAATCCGCAGTTGTCGTCGATTGGAATCGACACGGCACCGCAGCCGCTCGTGGTCCGACCGATGTTCTCAGTGCAGCCGTTGCTCGAGCACCACCAGAAGTAGGCGGTCGTCGCGCCCCAGCTGGTCTTCTTGACGGTCTGGTTCTGGTTGCTTGGATAGGTGCCGCCGGTGCCGATGAACGACGAGGTCCAGGCGTTGTCGGCGTTGTCGAAGATGATCCAGTCCGTGTTCAGCGTGCTGTTGATCAGCACCTCGGTGTGCACCACTCCTGCGTGGGGGAAGCGCACAAAGGACGAACCGCTCGTGGGATCAGCCGGGAAGGTGTCAGTGCCGATGTTGCTGTTCAGCCAGTTGAGCGTGTTGAAGCTCGGCTGGCTGTAGGGCGTATACTGAGAAATGCGCATCCAACCGCCGCCATCGGTGGACATCTCGCAGTAGACCTCGAACGCGTCGGT
>CAYYHT010000121.1:0-13703 GCA_964471355.1 uncultured Enterobacteriaceae bacterium | reverse complement strand
GTTCTCAGGCATGCGGAATCGTAGGACGCATTGCCGGATTTCTCGGTGAGCGCGGACTCCACGAAGCGGCCAGTCCCGGGGTCGGTCTTGACCCACAGGACGCACTGCATGTCGGTGAGGTTTGGCAGCGGGCGGAACTTGTCGCGAAACAGCTGCTGCAGCTTGGCTTGGTAGCGGGCGAGCTCGGGGTCTGCGCGGCCGCCGGGTCCCGTGGCGTTGATGGACTCGTCGGTGGTGGAGTCGGGGCTGGCGGCATCTTGATCGACGCTGCCCAAGGCTGCCTCCATCGCAGCTTGCCGCCTGAGCAGCTCGAGCGGACTGATGGCATCGTCCGACCGGTCCGGAGCCCCCTTGGCCTCTTTGACGTCGGGCTTCTCGATCTTCATCTCGCTGACTTTTGGCGGCTTGGGGGTCTCTTTGACGATGACCGGGTCGACAGTGCCCGCTTGCACCGCTTTTCTGGTCGCCTTCTGCTCCATCTTGCGGTCGGTCTTGGGCTTGAGCGTCAGCGAGACCTGGACCTCCTTGACGTCGAGGATGGGGTCGCGGTTGAGATCAGCCAGCCACTGGCCCGCGATCAGCAGGAAGATGGCAAAGCAGTGGCCACAGATCGCGATGATCATCGGCAGTGCCAAGCTTCCGCCGCGGGCGTTGAGTGCTGATGTGGCTGCGCTCACGGTTCTCCTTCATCTTCGAAGGGATCGAACACCATTCCGATCTTGGGTAGTCCCGCAGTCTGTGCGGCAGCGAGCAGGAACGCGACCTTTTTATAGGGCACCGTGCCGTGTGCTTCGAGGAAGACAGGGATCTCTGGGTTGTCGAGGGCGATGCGCTCGAGCTCGACGATGATCTCTGCAGGCTCCATCGGCACCGCATCGGTCTTGCCGCGGCGAAGCGTCGTGGTGAGGTCCTTGCCCACGGTCAGAAAGAGCTCATCCTTTTCGGTCTCGTCGGGGGGCTGCTCGGCGACTTCGTCTGGCAGCTCGATGTTGACCCCCTGGTTGAGCATGGGGGCTGTGACCATGAAGATGATGAGCAGCACGAGCATCACGTCGACAAGCGGCGTCACGTTGATGTCGGACATGCCGCCACCGCCTCCGGAGCTCATTCCCATCTACTGCCCTCCCTCGTCGGCGCGGCTGGGGTCGAAGACCATGCCCACCCTGGGCAGTCCAGCAGCCTGTGCAGCGGCAAGCACAAAGGCGACCTGGCTGTACGGCACTTCACCGTCGGCCTCGAGGAACACGGGCAGGTCCGGATTGGCCTTGGCGATGGCCGCGAGCTTGACCGGCACCTCTTCGGCGGTGAGCAGATTGGGGGTGTTGCTGCCTGCGGCGAGGAGGTAGAACTGCTTGTTGCGGTCGATGCGCATGATGAGTTGGTCCTCATCCATCTTCAACGGTGCCGCATGTTCTGCCGGAAGCTCGATGTCTTCGTTCTGGCCGACAGATGGTGCGGTGATCATGAAGATGATGAGCAGCACCAGCATGACGTCCACTAGGGGCGTCACGTTGATGTCGGACATGGCGCCGCCGCCGCCTCCGGAGCTCATTCCCATGGCGCGACCGTCCTCACTTGATGTGACGCTTCACGATGTTGAGGAAGTCGGCCGAGAAGTTGTCCATCTCGACGTTGAGGACTTTGATTCCCGCGTGGAAGTAGTTGAACGCCATGACGGCGGGAATGGCCGCGAACAGGCCCGCTGCGGTGGCGATGAGAGCGTGGCTGATGTCCGGTCCGACGACCTGGATGCTGGCAGCCCCACTGGCACTGGCCAGCCGCTGGAATGCGAGCAAGATGCCCCAGACGGTGCCCAATAGACCGATGAATGGAGCGGTCGAGCCCGTGGTGCCCAGGAAGCTGACGTAGCTCTCGAGCTTGGTCTCTTCGACCTGGCGTGCCCGCCGCAGGGCTCGCATCATGTTGTCACCTGCGTCGGCCTTGCTGCCGCCTTTGGTGACCTTTGCGAGCTCTTGGTAGCCGGCCTTGAACACCTCGGCGACGGGGCTACGCTTGAACTTTCCGGTCTGTTCATAGACCGAGTCGAGGCGCTTGCTGCGCCAGAACAGCTCGAGGAACTGGGCCGACTGACGCCGGGCCATGAACAGCTGGAACTGCTTTTGGACCATGACCGCCCACGACAGGATGCTCATGAAGATCAGGATGTAGAGCACGAGTTGAACGACGAGGTCGGCACCGAAGATCAGGTCCCAGTAGTCGATGCCGCCGCCGGCTTGGACTGAGGCCAGATAGACCTCCATGACGCTGTCCATGCAGTCTCCGTGGGTGTTTCGAGGGGGTAGAGGGGAGGGTGTTGGATTGTTCGCGTGAAGCGGTCGATCCAGTGGGAGAGTCGATTATAGCGCGATCTTCGCGATCCACAACCATCGCGAGACATGAGGTTCTTATGCGCACCATCACCATCTCGGGTCCCGGAAAGAATGCGATGGGCGTGGAGCTCATGGGTTCGGTCCTGGCGCAAGTCCGCGAAGCTGCGGTGTCCGGCGAGCCCCTGATGCTGACGGGTGATGGCGATGCGTTCTCGGCAGGTCTGAATCTCAAAGAGGTCCATGCGCTGGACATAGACGGCATGCGCGGGTTCCATCGAGTGCTCGAAGACCTGACCGAGGCCATCTGGCTGTACCCGGGTCCCACGGCCGCCGCGGTCAACGGTCACGCGATTGCCGGCGGCATGATTCTGGCGCTGATGTGTGACTTCCGAGTGGTGGCGAACAACGACCGAGCCCGCCTGGGTCTGAACGAAGTGGCGCTCGGCCTGCGCTTCCCGCCGCGCCTGCTGGCGATGGTCCGAGACCGCCTCGACGCCCGCCACGAATACGAGGTCCTGCTAGGAGCGCAGCTGCACTCCCCGAGTGACGCCCTGCGACTCGGCATGGTCGATCTGGTCGCCGATGACCCGGCAGCTATCGCCGCGATGTGGCTGGACAAGGCCGGTGCGCACCCAGCCGGGGCATATGCTGGGGCCAAGGCCATGATGCGGTCGGCCATTGGGCTGACCGACGAACAGCGTCGCCACTTTGATGAAGAGGTGCTGCCGATTTGGGTCTCGGCCGAGGTCAAGGGACGCATCGCCGGGTTCCTCAAGCGCTAGCCATCGGGCGCCTCGTGTGTAAACAGGCCCCCATGAAGAACCAGCGCATCTCCGTTCTGATCACAGCTGCCCTGCTCGCATTCTTGTTTGGCGGTCGCGCGGTTGTGCTGATCACCGACTGGATGTGGTTCGACGCGGTTGGCTATGGCAGCGTGTTTACGACCGTGTTCACCGCCCAGCTGGGCATCGGAATTGCCGTTGGCTTGGTGACTTTTGCCCTGCTCTTTGGCAGCGCCTTCGTAGCCCTTCGGGATCGCGCACCCAGCGCAGAGCTGCTGACCGGTGAGTTCGCCGAATCGCCTCTTGGCCAGGTCCTCAAAGACGCGTCCTTCGTGCGACTCGCCAGCATCGGTGCCGTTGTCGTCTCGGCTGTGTTCGGCGCGGGCTCTACGGCGTGGTGGGACGACGCGTTGTTGCTGCTCAACGGCTCGGATTTTGGCTACGTCGATCCGCTGCTGGGACTCGATGCGGGCTTTTACGTCTTTACGCTGCCTCTGCTGCAGAACGTTCAGGGTCTGCTGACCTTGTTGCTCATGCTGTCGCTCGGCTTGTCGGCGGGCCTGTACTTGATGCTGGCTGACATCCGCGTCGAGATCGAAGAGATCAAGGGGCAGGTCTATTTCAAGGGCTTCCACATCGCCGACCGCGCCCGGACTCACCTTGGCGTGCTGGGAGGGGCAACCCTCATGAGCTTTGGCGCCGGTGCAGTCTTGGGCCGCTACGCTGCTCTGTACGGGCAGGCTTCATTGATGGCCGGTCCCGGCTTTGCCGTCGCGAACTACCGAATGAACCTGCTGCTGTTGCAGGCTGCAGTGGCTGTGGCGGCGGGCATTGCGGTGTTCATCGGCAGTCGACAGCGCCAGCCCTTCATCGTCTGGGGGGGCGTGGGCTCGTACGTGCTCGCATCGCTGCTCACCAGCTTTGTGCCCGACTTGGTGCAGCGCTTTCAGGTCCGTCCGACCGAGTTCGCGCTCGAGTCGCCCTACATCGAGCACCACATCAAGGCGACCCGCTGGGCCTACCAGCTCGACCACGTGGTCAGCCGCAGCCTCGATGGCAAGGCTCAGCTGACTCGCCAGCAGATCGACGACAACCGGCCGACCATCGACAATGTGCGTCTGTGGGACCACCTGCCGCTGCTCAAGACGTTCAGCTCCGAGCAAGAACTGCGCACCTTCTACCACTTCGAGTCGGTCGACAATGACCGCTACATGATCGACGGCGAGCTGCGCCAGATCATGATGTCTCCGCGCGAGATCGATGTGCGAGGACTCGAACAGCGCGCTCAGAACTGGGTCAGCACGACCATGCAGTACACCCACGGGTACGGCGTGGCCCTCGGTCCAGTCAACGAGGTGACCAAGGCGGGCTTGCCGCAGCTGTTCATCAAGGACCTGCCCCCGGTCAGCACCTTTCCAGAGGACCTGAATATCGAGCGGCCAGCGCTGTACTACGGCGAGTCCATGCGCAACGAGGTCCTGGTCAAGACGGTCACCCCCGACCTCGAGCTCGACTACCAGCAGGGCTATGACGAGATCTACACGACCTATTCCGGTGTCGGTGGCGTCGGCGTCGGCAGCCTGATGCGTCAGGCGCTATTTGCCGCCCGGCTCGAGGACGTCAACCTGCTGCTCAGCCAAGATGTGGGCCCCGAGACTCGCCTGCTCATGCACCGTGACATCGTCGAGCGCGCCCACGCCATCGCGCCCTTCCTGTTGCTGGACGACGACCCCTACTTGGTCATCACCGACGAGGGCAAGCTGGTCTGGATTATCGATGCGTACACGGTCACGGGCCGCTTTCCCTACAGCCGTGCCTCAGGCCACAGCGGGCTGCGCAACTACCAGCGCAACAGCGTCAAGCTGACCGTCGATGCCTACGATGGCAGCCTCGAGTTCTATGACATGGAGGTCGGTGACCCCATTCTGACGGCATGGAAGCAGGTCTTTCCCGAGCTGTTCCGCTCCAAGGCCGAGATGCCCGAGTGGATGGTGTTTCACCTGCGCTACCCGCAGGACTTCTTCCGCCTGCAGACCGACCTGTACGCGACCTACCACGTCGAAGATGCGCAGGTGTACTTCAGCGGCAGCGATGACTGGCGGGTGCCGGTGGTCAGCGAGAGCCGCATGAAGCCGTTCTACACAATCATGAAGTTGCCGCGCCTCGAACAGGAACGGGACGAAGAATTCATCGTGATGCTGCCGTTCAACACCGCTTCGCAAGAGGTCTTGGCCAGCTGGCTCGTCGGACGCAGCGATGGCGAGCACTATGGCGAACTCAATGCCTACGTCTTTCCAAAGGACGCTCGTGTGTGGGGGCCAGGCCAGATCGACCGGCGCATCAACCAGGACCCGGACATCAGCGAGAAGCTGACTCTGTGGAACCAGGGGGGCTCCACGGCCCGTCTGGGCACCATGTTGGTCATTCCCATCGAAGAGTCGCTCATCTACATCCAGCCGCTGTACTTGGCGGCGGACAGCAACCCGCTGCCCGAGCTCAAGCGCGTGGTGGTTGGCTATGGCGAGGACAAGATCGCGATGGGCAATACCCTCGACGAGGCCCTCGACAAGCTGTTCGCCGCGCTGGGCGCTGATGCCCCGGTGATGCCCGTGTCCACGCCACCCGAGCCCGGTGACCCCACCGCGCCTGTCGAGCCTGCCGATGAGCCAGTGTTGCCGCCCGATGGGTCCGGCACCTTGGCTGAACAGGCGAGCGCTCACTACGCAGCCGCGATTGCCGCGCAGCGGGCCGGTGACTGGGCGACCTACGGAGCCGAGCTAGACAAGCTCGGAGCCGCCATCGAGGAAATGAAGACGGCTTCACAGACGCCGTAGCGGGTCTATTGAACGACCACCGTCGTGGTCGAGATGACCTCGGGGTCGCGGTCGGCGGACTCCCACATGGTTCGGAATGCGGCCACTTCCTCGGTGTCCCAGCGGAACAGCTCGTGCATGACGCGGGCCGACAGCGGCTGGAAGAACAGGGTGACCTCGAGCGTGATGGGGCCATCGACCTTGGGCAGGCGCACAGAGAGTCCGACGGTGTCGCCACCGGGCACGAAGTCCTCGTCGCCGTCGACGCCGACCGGCAGGATGCGCTCGTCTGGAGAGGTCCATCCGACGGGCAGCATGCGGTTGTCCTTGTAGAAGTTGGCGGCGCGCACCAATCGGAAGGTGGGGCGGCCGTTCTCGTCGGCCATCACCGCTTCGTACAGGGCGACGTGGCGGTCGTTGCTGACCTGTTCGCGGTGAGGCGCAATCGGCCCACCGGGCTCTTCGAAGTCGGCCAGCATGCCGCGTCCGTCGACGATGCGCCCGGCACTGTCAAAGCCGCCGGACACGAACCGAACCTCGCCGGAGGCTTCGAGGGCGCGAATTCGCAGCCAAGCGCGACGCAGTGGAATGCCGGTTGGGAACTTGTGGCCGGTCTGAATGCGGATGTCGATGTCGGCGGTCAGCTTCTTGCCGGACAGCGCAGCGTTGCGAACTTCGACGGTGCCAGTGTCGTTGGCCAGCTGCACCTTGCCGTACTCGATGGTCTCGTCGAAGTGCTTGGCCTGGGCGTCGGGGTTGAGCACGTCGGTCCAGTCTCGGAGGATCTGCGGCATCAGCGTATTGCCGCCCACAAAGCGGTGCTGTCCGTACGGTGTGCGCTCGGGAATGTTGAAGTCGCCGCCGGGTGGGCTGCGCGCGATGGCGGTCTCGATCTCTTCGCCCAGGTCGTCGACCAGCGGCATGTGGCAGTCCTGGCAGATCAAGTCCGGCGAATAGCTCGATGCCTGCCATTCCAGGTACGGCGTCTGCTCGGCGAAGTGACCCTGTGCCTCTTCGCCGTCGGGGTTGACCGGGTCGGTGAATAGGGTGTGGCAGGTGGCACACAGCTCACTGGTGCGGGTGTGGTCGCTGTAGGTGGGGGTGTAGCCCGTGTGCGCCTGCATGGGGCCGGTGGCGACGTCCTGGTGGGGGCCGTAGATGATCTGGTCAGAGTTGATCTCGTAGTTGCCGTTCCACGATTCCTCGGTGCCCAGTCCGGTCTCGGTGATCTGGTGGCAGACGGTGCAGTTGACGCCATTGCGGACCAGGTGGCCCAGGTCGCCTTCGTCTTCGAGCAGCTCGAGCTCTAGATCTTCATTGATGCGCTGCGATTCCACGTTCGCAATTGGCGTGTGGCATCTCATGCACTCGGCTTCGATGTCGTTGGACGCTCGGGGTGTGCTCAAGATCTCGGCCGAGACGTAGGCTCGCCACAGCGGGTCCCGGGCCGAATTGGCCATCATGGTTCCGCGCCACAGGTTGTAGGGCGCGAGCTCGTTGCCCGCCGCGTCGCGCATGGCGCTGGCGTTGTTGTGGTTGGAGTGGCACTGCGCGCAGACCTCGCCTGTTGCGAAGTGGTCGGTCAGCGTGAACTCGCTCTCGGCCACGAACAGAGGGTCAACGTCTCCGGCCGCGACCATTTCGGTGCCGACTTCGTCGGTGTAGCAGCTCGTCAATGCGAGCAGAGCGATGATTAAGGGTCGATTCATGGGCGCCTCGCGCCGCGTTGATATCTCGCCCAGCCCCCGCCCGTGTCAGGGAAGAAGAACCGAGACATCGACGGTCGAGCCGGTCTCTGCAGACCCGACCGAGTGAATGCTCTCGACTCCGTCGATCAGCCAGAGTGCCTCGTCAAAGGCTTCGGGCGTGACGGGCTTGCGCAGCAGCTTTGACACCGCCTCGGAGCGAGGCACGGTGACCTTCCACGCGTTGGCTCGCACATGCTTCAGCACGGCGCCGGGCAGGGGACGGAACCGACCTCGTCGGTCCAGGAACAACAGCTCAGGAGGTGCGGCCACTACTGGCTCTCGGCCTGGCGCTTCATCTCGTCGCACAGGGGCTTGCACTCCATCGTGGCCATGACGGCCATGTTGGACTGCACGCCCTTCTCGATCACGCCGCCGGTCAGGTTCATCGCATCTCGCATCAGCTTGGCCTCGGCACTCTGGTCGCCCTCGAGGCCCATCTCGAGGATGTCCCCCTGCAGGTCGATGATGCCGCCCATCATCTCTAGCGCCAGCTTTTGCTGAATCACGCAACCCTTGAACGACTTGACCGGGTTGCAGCCGCACTCATCGAGTCGTGCACAGGCGCCTTCGGGAGTCGATGGCCAGTGGCCGTCGGCCAGGCGCTTGACGTTGTGTTTCGGGGCCGGCGCCGACTTGGCAGGGGAGATGACCACCGGACCGGGAAGGGAGCTGCCGCCTCCGCCTCCGCCTCCGCCACCGCAAGCGATGGCAAATAGGAGGGACAGGAACAGGATGGGCAGCGCGCGCATGCAGTCTCCGGGCACGAGAAGCTATCACGCGGCTCGCGGCAGCTATTCCACAGGGAGCGGGGGTCGGATGTACGCCAGACGGGCATCTTCAGCGGGTTAGACGTCGCGAATGCTGCTTCTATCCATGCTCATCGCCTGCTCAGAACCCGCTCCGGACCGGGTCGAGCCCGACCAGACCGGACCCTATGCCGCCGGCGTGACCACCCTTGAACTCGATGATCCTCGTGGAGAAACCGTCAAAGTCGAGGTCTGGTACCCGGCCATTGACCCGGGCACACCGGCCGATGAGTATGTCGAGTTCAAGATCTCGCGTGACGGCCACCGCGACGCCGAGCTTGATGTGCGTGGCGCTCCCTACCCGGTTGTGGCGTTCAGCCATGGCTACGGCGGCATCCGCTTTCAGAACGCCTACATGGTCGAGCACCTCGCGGCCCACGGATTCGTCGTGGTGGCTCCCGACCACCGCTTCAACACCATGCTCGACCTGCGTGGCAGTCTGACCGGCACAGTGCTGGTCGACCGACCCGGCGAGGTCAGTCGCGCGGTCGACGGCATGCTCGCCGACGAGCGATTCGGTCCCATTGTCGATGGCTCGCGGTACCTGATGACCGGACACAGCTTCGGCGGCATCACCACGCTGACCGTCGGTGGCGGGGTCTACGACTTCGACTTCGGCCAGGACTTCTGCGAGATCCACGAAGACGCTCCCCCGGGCTGTGCCTTCTTTGACGACACCGAGCTTGGTGACCCGGCGTTGGCGGTGCCCGATCCCCGAGCGGTTGCTGGCGTCGACATCAGCCCGGCGGGTTGGTACGCATTTGGCGACAATGGCATGGACAACATCGTGCCCATGCTGGCCATCGGTGGGCTCAAGGACCAGGACCTGCCCTACGACGAAGAGGCCCGTCCCACCATGGACGGCATGCCCAGTCCCAAGACTCTGGTCTCGCTCAAGGATTCCGGGCACTGGGGAGTCACCGACATCTGCTTGATCTTGAGCTTCCTGGTCGACTGCGGCGGGGAATCCGAAGGCTGGATGGAGCCCGACCGCGCACAGTACGTGACCAAGACCATGGTCACCGCGTTCGCCCTGCACCACCTGATGGACGACACGACCTACGACAGCTGGTTGTTGCCTGAAGCCTTCCCCGAAGACGATGTGACCATCGAAGTCTTTGAGTAGCGGTCGATCCAACGAAAAAGGGGACGCCGCATGACGTCCCCTTTCGCTCAGTCGAGCCTATTGGCTAGCTGGCGGGCGTCACGCAGGTGACCACTGCGACGCAGTCGGCGGAGGGGGTGTACTCCTCGGTGCCGCAGATCTGGCCGTCGGTCAGGTCGTCTTCGGACTTGCATGCAACCCAGGTGTCCAGGTCGGCGGTGCAGCCGGGGTTGGCGACGGTGAGGACAGCAGCGAAGTAGTCGGTGCAGTCGGTCATGGTCGAGGCTTCGATGGTGACTTCGGTGCCGGCGCAGTCGACGGTGCGGTCGGCGGCGTCTTCGTCGACGGCGTGCTTGCAGATCAGGTCTGCGTCGTCGGAAGTGAGGTCGGTGAGCAGGGTGTCACCGGGGATGCCACAGCCAACGAACATTGAGGTAGCGACGAGAATCAGTGAAAGGCGCATTTGTGTCTCCATTTTGCACCGCCGATTTAGCACATGGCGCCGGATTGGCAACTGTTCAGCTATTTCAGGCGCTGACACTCGGTATCTAGGCTTGTTCGAGGCGAAATTTGTTCAGCCATCGATCCAGTTCCGAGGCGAACCGGCGCTTGTCTTTGTCGCTGTAGCCCTTGGGGCCGCCGAGCTGCTCGCCCGACAACCGCATGGTCTCCATGAAGTCACGCATCTGAAGCCTGGACGCGGCGTTGCGCTTGTCGATGATCTCGCCTCGGTTCTCGAGCGCGGTGGCTCCCTTCTCGACAATGGCCGCGGCCAGCGGAATGTCCTGGGTGATCACCAGGTCCCCGGGTTGCACATGCGCTTCGATGTGGTCGTCTGCTACATCAAAGCCCTTGCCCACGACGATGAGCTTTACCTTTTGTGATGTCGGGATGCGCATGTGGGAGTTCGCCACGAAGGTGACTTCGACCCCTGTGCGCGCGGCAGCCCTGAACAGCATCTCTTTGACCGCGCGCGGCGTGGCGTCGGCATCAACCCAGATCTTCATGCAGCCGACCTAACTCGCATCGCCAGTTGGCCACCAGATCACGCACGCACCCTGCCCTTTCACGGGTTGCGTGCGCGGGCTATGGGCAACCATGGGCCAGATCGACAGCGACATTGCCGCAAAGCGCGACGCCAGCTTGGCCGAGCTGTCGGATTGGTACAGGGGCGAGGCCCATCTCGCCGCATCATCGCTGTGGTGCATCGCCGGCATGATCGGGTCGTGGACGTTGATCGAGCAGGTCGGCTGGAACGATGTGCTGGGTGCGTTGTTTGTCTGGGTGGCCGGCCTGGTCGCGATCCTTGTGCTGATCTCGGCGCCATTGCTGTACACCGGGCGCCACGACGCGGCGGCGGTCTTCGTTGCGACTGGCTGCGCCTACGTCATGAGCTATGAGTGGCTGCACCTCGCTTATCACCAGCCTCCGGACAGCTTGGTGGGTCGCAATCGGCTCATCTCCTGGCTGCGAGAACACCACGCCAACCACCACCGCCCCGAGCTGATGAAGAACTGGAACTTCAACGTGACGCTGCCCCTTTGGGACTACGTCCGGGGGACGTGGAAGTGATGGCATTGTGGTCACTGTGGACGCTCCTGGCCTGTACGGGGACGAACAGTGGTGGGGTGGTCATCTCAGAGGTGATGAGCAGCAACCGCTCGACCATCACCGATGATTTTGGGGCCACACCGGACTGGATTGAGCTGCACAACACCGGCCCCGAGGCGGTCTCGCTCGAGGGCTGGGCGCTGTCCGACGACCCAGTGGACCCATTCAAGTGGCAGCTGCCCTTCATGATGCTCGATGCCGATGCCTACCGGCTCGTCTTTGCCAGCAACCGCGACCGAAAGGCGCTCGCGACGCCACTGCACACCAACTTCAAGCTCAAGAACACCGGCGACATGCTGCTGTTGACCGACCCCAGCGGCAGTGTCGTCGACAACCTGCAGCTGGGCCAGTTGACGACCGATGTGTCGTGGGGCCGCAACTCAGATGGGCAGCGGCGGTACTTCCACGAGCCCACGCCAGGCTCCCGCAACCTCGGCGCGGGCTTCGCCGAGCCGTGGGGCGATGTGGGCGAGGGTTCATCGGACATTGTCATCACCGAGATCATGACGGCCAACCGGTCGATTCTGGTCGACGAGGATGGCGACCTGCACGACTGGATCGAGCTGCACAACCGCGGCGACCAGCCCGTCGACCTGCAGCACTTCTGGCTGTCCGATGCCCTCGATGACCGCGCCATGTGGCAGTTTCCCGAGCGACAAATCGCCGCCGGCGCCTATCTGGTGGTTTTTGCATCCGGAAAGGACCGGCGAGGGCCCACACTGCACACCAACTTTCGCCTGGATCGCGTGGCCGATCCGGTGGTCTTTAGCGACCCCCGCCAGCGGTTGCTCGACCTCATCGAGCCCGCGGTGTTGCCCGACGATGCGAGTTGGGGGCGGGTCGACGGAGAGTGGGCCGTGTTGAGTGCCCCGAGCCCCGGCGAGGCAAACCACTCGACCGTGCTCGAAGAGGCCTGGCTGGGCCGAAAGGGCCTGCGAATCAGCGAGGTGATGGCCCAGAATCTGTCGACCAACACCGACCCCGGAGGCGTGTTCACTGACTGGGTCGAGCTTCACAATGCGGGCGAGCCGGTTCAGCTCGATGGCTATGGACTGTCCGACAGCCGCAATGAGCCGTACCGGTGGCGCTTTCCCCAAGGCACGCGCTTGGGCTCCGATGAGCGCTTGCTGGTCTGGGTCTCGGGCGAGCCCTGCGCCGCGGACGACTGTGGCCTGCGCGCGGACTTTGGTCTGTCCGCGAGCGGCGAGGAGCTCACTCTGGTGCACCCTTCGGGACGCGTCTTGGACTCGTTCTCGACCGGTCGCCTGCTTGCCGATGTCAGCTGTGGGCGCGTTGGCGACGAGCCCGACCGCGTGCTCTTCATGACTCCAACACCAGGTGCCGAGAACGGACGGCCGATTGCTGGCTACGCGCCAGCGCCGACATTTAGCCATGCGTCCGGCTTCTATACCGACAGCATCCAGATCGAGATTCGAGCGCCGGGACCGCTCAGCGAGGTGCGCTACACCACGGATGGGTCTGTGCCTACCGCCAGCTCAACCCTGGTCGAGGGACCCGTCACCCTGGACAAGACCACGGTCGTTCGAGCCGCCTCGTTTGGCACTGACCTGCTGCCCAGCTCTGTCAATACGCGCACTTGGTATATCGACGAGCCCCATCCCCTGATGACGGTGTCGGTCACCACCGCACCCAAGCTGCTGTGGGACCCGGTCATCGGCATCTTGATGCGGGGGCCACAGGCCGACCCCAACTATCCCTTCTTGGGCGCCAACTTCTATCAAAAGACCGAGCTTCCAGCGCACATGGAGGTGCACACGGTCGAGGGCGAGTCCGTGGTCTCGGCCGATGTGGGGCTGCGCATCGCCGGTCACAGCAGCCGGGTGCTGAGGCAGCGCTCATTCAGGCTGGTGGCCAGGGGCCGGTATGGCACGCCCGCGCTGAACTACGGCTTCTTTGAGGGGGCCGAGGTCGACAGCTTCCGCTCGGTGGTGCTGCGCTCGAGCGGTCAAGATCAGGTCCACAGCAAGATTCGGGACGTGCTGGGCACCCAGCTGATCAAAGACACCGGCCTGATGTACCAGGAGTATCGTCCCGCTGAGATGTATCTGAACGGGCAGTACCAGGGCGTGTACAACCTTCGTGAGCGCATCGATGAACACATGATTGCGAGTCACGAGGGCATCGACCCGGCCAGCATCACCATCATGCGGCACGGGCGGACCGCCGACGTCGGTACCCGCGAAGAGTGGATGGAGACGATGCACTTTCTGCAGTGGGCCGACTTCCGTCATCCTGTGCACTGGGAGCGCATTCAAGCGACCATCGATCTCGACGACTACATCGACTACCAAGCGGCGCAGCTGTACTTCGCCAACGTCGACAACGGAAACATCCGCTACTGGAAGGGCAACCAGCCGGGCGACAAGTGGCGGTTCATCGTCTATGACCTCGACGGCTGCTTCGATCAGTACGACCACGACACGCTGACCTTCTTGGCGGACGAAAAGGGCGGCGGAGATGGCTCGATGCCGCTGCTGTTCAACCGGT
>CAYYHT010000120.1:7967-13830 GCA_964471355.1 uncultured Enterobacteriaceae bacterium | reverse complement strand
GATCTCAGTCCAGCCACGCCCGACCTGTTGGATGGTGCCGTCTGGCTCCAACAGCAGAACGGCGACAGTGACGGTGTCGAAGATCACTCAAAGGACTCCTGCAGCGTGGGTTGTACACCAGAACGGGTGGACGCCGCACGAGTCACCGTTAAGCTTTCTCAATGATCACGCTCTACCTTGCATGTCTCGGGTTTGGCGGTGTCCTGATTGCGACCTCCTTCCTGTTCGGTGGTGACGCGGACAAGGACTTCGACAAGGATTTTGATCTCGATGCCGACACCGATATCGACGTCGAGGTCGATGCGGACGCCGACGCTGATGTCGAAGCCGAGATTGGTGGCGGTGGACACGCCGAAGATCTCGGTGGCGCGACGGCTGCGATGCAGTGGCTGCCTTTCACCTCGATGCGGTTTTGGAGCTTCGGCAACCTGACGTTCGGTTTGGCGGGCACCATGCTCGAGCTCATGCTTGGCAACACGCCGACCGTGCTGGCCTTGGCGATACTGATTGGCGTCAGCATGGGCTGGATGATGGCCATCTTCTTCCGCTACCTGAAGAGGGATATTGCGACCGCCGACATCAGCCTCGATCGCTTTGTGCACCAAGAGGCCCGCGTCTTGATTCCGATTCGGCCCGGCCAGCAGGGAAAAATCGTCTTTCAGACCTTGGGCGGACGGGTCGAGTTGCTGGCGGTGAGTGGCGACCAGAAGACCATCGAGGCTGGACAAATGGTGCTGTGTGCGCACATTCAGCCCGGAGGCGTCGCCTTGGTGACCGGTCTTTCCGACGGGGCCAGCACGTCGTCGACATCGGCGGCGCAGCGAGCAGCTTCCAAAAAAGCCACCCAGCGCAACTGATCTGATTAGGGGTTCTCCCCGCATTCTGGAGGTTCCTCTTGCTGGAACTGTTGCTTCCTATTTTCGGTGCCGTTGGCGGCATGGGCGTCATCGCCGGTGTCATCGTCGCCAAGCAGTTTGTCTATGTCTGCAAGCCGAACGAGATCTTCATCTTCTCGGGCCGGCAGTACCAACTCGAGGACGGCAGCACCGTCGGCTACCGAGTGATCCATGGTGGCTGGGCATTCCGCGTTCCGTTGCTCGAGAAAGTCGAGAACATGGACTTGCGCAGCATTCCCATCGACATCCGGGTTGCCAATGCCTACTCCAAGGGCAACATTCCTCTGACGGTCACCGCCGTGGCCTACGTCAAGGTCTCTAGCGAGCCGCTCATCTTGGCCAACGCCGTCGAGCGATTCTTGGGCCGTGACGCCAGCGAGATTCAGCGAGTCGCCAAAGAAAGCCTCGAAGGCCACATTCGCGGCGTTCTTGCTCGCATGACTCCCGAAGAGGTCAATGAAGACCGGCTGAAGTTCGCCGAAGAGCTCATGCACGAAGCCGGCGAGGACCTCGACCGTTTGGGCATCCACCTCGATGCGCTCAAGGTCCAGAGTGTGCACGACGACGTGAGCTACCTCGACAGCATCGGCCGCGAGCAGCTGGCCACCGTCATGCAGCGCGCCGAGATTGCCGAGTCAACCGCCAAGGCCGATGCCGAATCCGCCCAGGCCCAGGCCAACCAGCGCGGCCAGGTCGCCACCGAAAATGCCGACAAGGTCATCAAGATGGCCGAGAACGACCTTCGTCGAATCGTCGCCGACCTCGAGGCCACCGCCAAGTCCGAAGAAGAGCGTGCCGAACAGCAGGCCCGTGCCGCTCGGCAACAGGCCGAGGTCAAGCTTCAGGAAATCCGAAAGCAACTCGAGCACCTGCGTCTGTCCGCTGACACCGTGCTTCCCGCCGAGGCCGAGCGCCAGGCGATGGAGCTTCGTTCCGTGGCGGACGCTGCCACCGTGGCCGAGGACGGCCAGGCGATGGCCGACGTGCTGCGCATGATGACCGAGACGTGGCTCAAAGCCGGCGACGATGCCCGCGACATCTTCCTCATCCAGCAGCTCGAGCATGTGCTGCGCACAGTCACTGAAAAGGTGAACGCGCTCGAGATTGATGAAGTGACCCTGATCGATGGCGGAGATGGCCGCGCGCTGCCTCAGCACATCGCTGCGCTGCCAGGTACTGTCGCGGCAGTGCTCAAGGCATTCCGCGAGACCACCGGCGTGGATGTCACCGGCATCCTGGCCGGGGACGACGCACCTCGACAACTGACCGACAAGGGGGTGAACTGATGGCTTTGCTCGCATCGTTCCTCTTCGTTCTTGTGGTCGTTGGCGGTGTGGCCGCAGTGTCCGCCGTCGGCATGGCCGGCAACTTGCTGTACATCTGCGAGCCGAACGAGGTGCTGATCTTCAGCGGTCGTGGCCGCAAGGGCTACCAGGTGATCAAGGGCGGCCGCCGCTTCCGCGTCCCGCTCATCGAAAAGGTCGACCGGCTCGACCTGACCAACATGATCATCGACGTGCACGTCGAAGGCGCCTATTCGCTCGGCGGCATTCCGCTGACCGTTCAGGGTGTGGCCAACCTCAAGATTGGCAGTGACGAGCACGTGCTCGAGCACGCTGTCGAACGACTCATGGGCAAGCGTCGCGAGTCCATCCAGCAGATGGCCAAGGACATCCTCGAAGGCACGCTGCGTGGGGTGCTCGCCAAGCTGACCCCCGAGCAGGTCAACGAAGACAAGATGGCCTTCGCCGAAGCGCTGCTGCGTGAGTCGGAATCCGATCTGACCAGCCTGGGTTTGGTGCTCGACACCATGAAGGTGCAGAACGTGTCCGACGACCGCGGATACCTCAACAGCATCGGTCGGGTGCAGTCCGCTCAGATCATCAAGAAAGCTCGCATTGCCGAAGCAAATGCCCGCTCCGAGGCCACCACAAAGGACGCCGAGAACCGCGAGCGAGCCCGCCTGAAAGAGGTCGAGGCCGAAGCCGAGATCATCAAGGCCCAGGCCGAGCGTCGAATCCAGGATGCGCTGACCCAGGCCAAGGCGATGATCGCCGAGCAACGCGGCATCGTGAGCGCACAGATCGCCAAGGCCGAGTCTGGAATCATCGCCGAGGAGGCTCGCGTCGAGAAGGTTCGCAAGCAGCTCGAAGCCGACGTGCTCGAGCCCGCTCGCGCCGCCATGGAGGCCGACATCGCTGGCGCCAAGGGCCGCGCGTCCAAGATCCGCGAAGACGGTCGGGCGACGGTTCAGGTCCTCGAAGAGATGATTTCGGTCTGGAAACAGGCTGGCCCCAACGCCCGCGACATCTTCCTCATGCAGAAGATGGATGTGGTCATGGCTGCGCTCGTCGAGACGATTGGCGCGGTGAAGATCGACAAGCTGACCATGCTGCCTAGCGACCACGGTGCTGGTGGCGGAAGCGGCGCGGTGCAAGCGGTCAAGCTGGTCGAGGAGCTCAAGGCGGCGATCGGCGTCGATCTGCCCAAGATGCTCACCGACGTGACGTCGAAGGACTAGCCTGGACACTCTGTACGGAAACACGAGCGGGCTGAAGCCCGCCCAAGCCAAGGCGTTGCGGGCCCTGTACCGCCGTCGCGGCCAGCGCCGGGACTTCATCTCGCCGGCGCTAGCCCGTGCCGCGACCGAGCTGTCCCGGCAGATGGGGCGCCGCATCGGCCTGCTCATCGATCGAACCGGTCGAGTCGAGAAGGTCATCGTGGGGGACAGCGGAAGGGTCTTTGTGCCCGACCTCGGAGCCCGTCGTGCCGGTGCAGCCCGCTTCCGCGGAGTTCGGTTGGTGCACACCTCCCTGCGCCCTGATGGACTCTCCGAAGACGACCTGACCGACCTGGCTCTGCTGCAGCTCGACGCGGTCATCACCATCACCGCCTTGGCCGATGGGCTGCCCGGGGCGGTGCAGTACGCGCATCTGTTGCCTCCCGAAGCGGGCAATGGCAAGGCGTGGAGGGTTGAAGACGTCCCGAGCGTGCACGACTGGAAGGATGACTGGCACGCGTTCATCACCGACCTCGAGGCGCAGTTCGCGCGAAGCCCACAGCTCGAGGCTATTCAGGGCCGCCCCGGCGCCATTTTGGTCGGCATCACGCTGCGCCATCCCGGTCGGGCCCGGCGCAGCCTGGCCGAGCTCGAGCGCCTGGCGGACACTGCTGGATTTCGCATCTTGGACACGGTGCTGGCACGGCGCGACAAGCTCGACGGGCGCACCTGCATCGGCTCGGGCAAGCTACAGCAGCTGTTGGTTCGCTCGATGCACTTGGGTGCCGAGGCCCTGGTCTTTGATCGCGAGCTGTCCCCGAGCCAGCTGCGCAACATCGCCACGACGACTGAGCTCAAGGTGTTGGATCGCACTCAGCTCATCCTCGACATCTTTGCCCAACACGCCACAAGCAAGGGAGGCAAGCTACAGGTCGAGCTGGCTCAGCTTCGCTACATGATGCCGCGGCTCAAGATCATGCCGACGGCCATGAGCCGGCTGACGGGTGGAATCGGTGGCCGCGGACCGGGTGAGACCAAGCTCGAGATCAACCGACGTCGCGCCCAAGAGCGCTTGAGCCGTCTCGAGAGGCAGCTGTCGAAGGTGGCGTCCGATCGCGAGCTGCGGCGCCGCAAGCGCAAGCGCAACCGCGTGCCTGTGGTGTCCATCGTGGGCTACACCAATGCGGGCAAGAGTACCCTTCTGAACCGGCTGACGCAGTCTGAGGTCCTGGTCGAGGACATGCTGTTTGCGACCTTGGACCCGACCAGTCGCCGCTTCCGCTTCCCCGAAGAGCGCGAGATGCTGATCACCGACACGGTTGGCTTCATTCACGGCCTGCCCAAGACGCTGGTCAACGCATTCAAGGCGACCCTCGAAGAGCTCGATGACTCCGATCTGCTGCTGCATGTGCTTGACGCGTCCGACCCCGATGTCAAGCACCACAAGGCCAGTGTCGAGGCCATTCTCAACGACCTTGGATTGGGCGAGCGGGCAGTGCTTCTGGTGTGGAACAAGGCCGACTTGAGCGACTCGACGCGGCTGCGTGCGCTCATCGACGAGCATGCTGGTCTGCCCGTTTCGGCTGTCACCGGCGAGGGCTTGGAGAGGCTGCTCGACCGCATCGAGAGAGACCTGTTCCGAGAAGGGGTGGCCGCCCCGGTCGACAAGTCCGGTGTCATCTCGGCATAGTGGGCCCGTGAAGAGCGCCCTGCCATTGCTGCTGCTGCTGATGGGCTGCAAGCACGACTTCGATGCCGAAGAGCCGGTGCTGTTGACCTGTGATGGCACCGACGTCACTCCGCAGATCACCGCGACCAATGCCACATGTCTCGGCTCGGGACGGGACAGCCAATGGAGCTACGTGGCGGTGTTTCGTCACTTCGCTGGCTCGGCCAGGCTGCAAGTGTTGGACACGTCGGCGAGCAACGGACGAAGCGAGGAGCACCAGCTGCTGAGCTTCTCGTATGATCCATTCTCGTACGAGAACTGGTGCGAAAACGGCGCGGACCCAGCTGCGGAGTTCTTTCCCCCTCGCGATACCTGGGGCCTGGAGCTGGGCGTCAACAGCTCTGTTGACGAGGGAACCGTGGACGCGACCTCGTTTCACTGCGCCGACCTGAGCAATCTGTCATTCCGTGTCGATGTGTGGATTGAGGGCATGTCCCAAACCGAACAGGGAGCCAACTGCGCCATTTGGGGCCGAAATCCAGAGGTTTGGGCCGGTCTGGGCTGCGTCGACCACAACAACCTGTGACCCCCCTGTCATTGTGCGTCCCCCGGTCGAAGTGACCGTCACACGCCTCGTCTGAACTCGGCAGAACCTCAACGGAGGAACCGATGAAGACCTTGTACATGACGACGCTGGCTTCCGCGCTGATGCTGCTTGGAGCCTGTGATGACACCCTTCCTAGTGGACAGAATACGACCGGGCCTGAGGCCTGGGACACCGCGACGTCGGACACCGCC
>CAYYHT010000120.1:0-7957 GCA_964471355.1 uncultured Enterobacteriaceae bacterium | reverse complement strand
GGCTCGCCTTACTTGACCAAGCTGGACTGGAGCTGCGACCCAGCGACCGGCGACTGGAACTACTACGCGCAGACCGAGGGCTGGGCGGGGTTCATCACCATCGACATCTTCGAGACGGGCTCCAGTGTGCCTTGGGAGGAGTACCACGACCTGGTGAACGTGGCATGGGATGAGCAGGGCACCTGGGATCAATGGGATGTCACCTTGCGACATGTCGACGGCCCAGGTTCAGTCATTCCCGGGCAGTCGACGCTGTTCACCTGCGGCTACCACGCCGATGATTCGCTCACCTGGATGGTCACCACCTATGACGAGTCCGGCGAGCCATTCGACTGCGCGGTCTTTGGCCAGCGTCCCAGCTACTGGATCAGCGACCGCGGCTACCGCGACTGCCTGAACTGGAACTGAGCGCTCGAGGCTAGTCCGCCTGGGCCGCGACCAGCTTCTCGGCCCAGCGGATGGCGGCCTCCATGCTGCTGGAGTCGGCCTTGTTCTCCCAGGCGATGTCCCGGGCCGTGCCGTGATCGACGCTGGTCCGAATGATGGGCAGGCCGATGGTCCAGTTCACAGACTTGCCCCAATCGACCAGCTTGAGCGGAGCCAGGCCCTGGTCGTGGTACATCGCGACGACCACGTCGGCCTCGGTCTCGACCATGCGGAACGCGACCTCGGCCGAGACGGGCCCGATGGCGTCAATGCCCTCGAGTCGGGCCCGCACCACCGCAGGAGTGATGTCGTCGTTCTCTTCGGTGCCAAGCAGGCCGCCCTCGCCGGCGTGAGGGTTGAGTCCGCAGACGATGAGCCGGGGCTGTGCGATGCCAAGCTGTGTGCGCATCGCCTTTACGGTGGCGCGAAGCACGCGCATGACGCGGCTGGCAGTGATGGCGTCCGGCACGTGGCGCAGTGCGAGGTGGGTCGTGACCAGCACCAGCTTGAAGCGACCACCGGCGAAGCCCATGACGGGAAACACGCCACCGCAGAGCTCGCCGAGGAGCTCGGTGTGGCCCTTGAAATCGAAGCCCTTTTCAGTGATGGCGGACTTGGTGACCGGGCCGGTGACCAGAGCGCTCGCGACCCCGGACTGGATGGCCTTTACGGACGCGATGATGGCGCGTACTTCAATGGGTTCGGGCCCGGGAGGGACGAGTAGTGCGACGGAGCCCTCGGGCACGGCAGCATCAACTTCGCCCACGCGCTCGAGGGCTAGCCCCTGTTCCTCTGCGGCCTTGTGCATGGCCTCGGGATCGCCGATGAGCACCGCGTGGACGGGATTCCCAGCATCTCGCCGCGCCACTAGAGCCTTGGCAGTGACTTCGGGTCCGATGCCGTCGGGGTCGCCCGGTGTGATGACCAGCGGCTTCATGTGGTGCACTCGGCATAGGCCAACACGTACGCTGTGATGGTGGCGTTCAGCTGCGCATTCCCGCCGGCGATCACGACGTCAACGCCGTTGATTCGCACGTGGCCCTTTCGCTTGATCACCTGCAAGATGGCGCCGCGAAAGGCGTCCGCGTCGAGCAGCTTGGTCGTCGCGTCTTTTGTGTCGGTGGTGATGAATACGGCGTCGTCGAAGCCCGAGTCGCCCACTTGGAGTTCGCCTGTGAACAGCTTCATCATGCGGTGGGATGTGCCCTCGGCTTGGAAGCTGACCCGAACCCGCGAGTCGCTAGGCAGGATGAGCTCGCGCACGTCTCCGCCGTCTGTGGTGTCGACGCCAGCATCGGTCAGCGCGGCTAGCGGGTCTTCGGCGTCGAGGAACTTGCGGGCTGCGCGACGCAGTTGGTGTGGCTTGGGCATCGGTACTCCGGCCGGTCAGCCTACACCAGCGGTGCAGATGCAGCAGTCAGGGAGCTTCGAGCAACACGTTGAGAGAAGCCTGACGGCGGGTCTGCTGGTACCACTGCTCGAGCTCGTCCTCGATTTTCTCGTCGAAGATCTGTGCCCGAATGCGGTCTGCAACCTGCTCGTACGCCATGACGCCGGCTTCTTCGACAGCGACGATCTTGATGAGGAAGATCATCTCGCCAATGACCACAGGCTCGGCGACCTTGCCCGTCTCGCCCTGGCTGACTGCAGCTTCGATGGCTGGGGACATCTCGTCTTTCTTGAGCTTGCCCATCTTGCCGCCGCGACCCAAGGTGTCGTGCTGCTCGATGGCTGTGGCCCAGTCCAATTCGCCGCCGTTGACTGCCGCCACCATCTCGCGCGCCGAGGCCACTGCCGCGATCAAGGCCGTGGTGGGGTCGACTGCTTCGGGTGCTTCGGTTGGCTCGTCGGTGGGCTGTGGCGCTTCTTCGGAAGGCACTTCAGGCGGGTCCGGAACGATCTTGAGGCCGATGGCTTCAAGTTCATAGGTCGGCTCGTTCTTGTACTCGCGCACAGTGCGGTTGTACCGGTCCCGAACTTCGTTGTCGCTGACCGCAATGCGAGGCCGCAGGACGGTCTCGTTGAACTTCATCTGGCGAATCTGCTCGGTGAGCTGCGCGCGGTAATCGGCCCAAGACACGCCTTGGCTCTCGATCGCGGCGCGAAATTGCTCGCGGTCTTCAATGCCGTTGTCGCGACCAATCTGGTCGATCGTGCGGTCGACCTCGTCGGCGTTGACCGCCATGCCGAGGTTGCCCAGCTGTTGGGTGATCAGCGTGCGCAGGATCAAGGAGTCCAGCACTTCGAGCTCGGCTTCGCGCTGGCATGGAGCGATGGGCACTTCGGATTGGCATCGTTCAGCAATGAACGGTCCGCCCAGGTCATAGACCTCGGACAGTGCGATGACCTCGCTGTTCACCACCGCAGCGATGCGGTCGACCGTCGCCGCTTGCACGGCTCCTGGCAGCAGCAACGCTAGCGGAAGAATCCAGTTCGGCCAGCGGCTCAAATCTACTTGTCCTTCGCGGTGGGCTGCGGGCCGGTGGGGCCGCCCTGTCCCAGGGACAAGCGTCGGGTGGCCTTGACCTCGACCGAATTCATCTTGGCGGTGTCGACGTCAATCTTGTAGTCGCCACGCACACCGTTGACGTAGTCGTCGTACAGCGTCTTGTAGCGCTCGTTCTTGACCTTGCGCAGCACGCTGCCCTTCATCTGTTCGAAGGTGCGCTCGACGCGCTCGCGGCTGGCGGCGCGCATGACCACGTTGTAGCCGCCGCCGGCCAGGAAAGGCTCGGACACAGAGCCGTCCTGCAGGTCGAATGCGCTGCTGATCACCAGGGGGTCGATGCCGGGTTTGCCGTCCATGCTGATGAAGCCGAGGTCCCCGCCACGGCGACGGTAGGGGTCTTCGGAGTTGCTCGCGGCGATGTCCTTGAATTTGGTGGGGTCGGCGACGATCTGGGTGCGCAGGTCAGCGGCGAGGGCTTTGGCCTCGGCGTCGGGGCGGCGGTCGTTGACCTTGATGAAGATGCGCTTGATTTGCACCTTTTCGGGGACCACGAACTCTTCGTTGTGCTCGGTGAAGTAGGCCTGCAGCTCTTCTTGAGAGAAGTCGCTGTTGCGCACATTGCTGTAGACGTCCTGGCGCAGCAGGGTGTTGATCATGACCTTTTGAACCTTGGGGTCCCGGTCGATGTTCCGCTTCTTGGCCTCGGCGTACAGGATCTTCTCGACCACGAGCTTGTCGATGATCTCTTGCTTTTCAGCGGCCGACAGGGCGACGCCGTCTGCTGGGCTGACCCGCTGGGCCGCCATGGCGAATTCCTTGCTGCCGATGTTGATGTCACCGACCGTGGCGATGACTTCGCCGATGTCGACGGGATTGGACGTCACCGCATCGCCGGCTTCGGCGGGCTGGTCCGCGGGGGTCTGGGTGGCCCCGGGATCGGCGGGAGTTTTTTCGCCCTGACATGCCGTCAAAACGGCGCCCATGGCCAGGGTGAGGAGGATGTTGTTGATGGCGCTCATTGGGTCCTCTGTTTCAGACCATCGGGGGTAACACGTCTAGGTACGTCGCAATCCACAGAGGTCGAACACCGCCAGCATCACTGTGTGTTACCGGTCGGCATGTTTTTCTTGCTGCTGTCTTCGGCCTTGGCTGGTGACATCGTCGTCGATGCCAAGGTTCCCACCGAGATTCGCGCCCGGGGTCTGCCGATTGCGTCACTGACGTGGCCTGCAGAGGTTCGGTTGACCGATCTCGAGCCCGGCCTCAAGCAGTTCGAGGTGTTCGTCGCCGGCACCGGGCACTCCATCGAGGTCTTGGTTCCGGCCTCGGGCGAGACGTGGGTTGTGGTCGGCGAATCCGGAGTGAGTGTCGCCGGCATCCGCGAGGCAGACGCTGCGGCCAAGGTCGAGGCGGACGCACCCGTGCAAGTCGAGTTCCGGTCCCTAGGCCCGGGCAAGCTCACCCTTCAGATCGACGGGCAGCGGCACTCGGTCGAGGCGGGACAGCCTCTGTCCATGGAGCTGACGAGCGGCAGCCACCCCGTCAAGTTGCGCAGCTACGACGGCACGGTGATCTATGCCCACGGCACGCTCGAGCTCGCCTCGGGCTTCCCAGCGGTCGTGCAGCTTGCCGAAGGTCGCGTTCCCGAGGTCGCAGGACGTGGGGCGAGCTGGCAGTCCGCGCGGCACTAGCAGGTTGCTGACCCGATGAACTTGCGGTCCATCCGATTTCGCATCGTCGCAGCCTTCATCATGGCGTTGGTGGCCTTGCTCTCTGCACAGGGCTTTCTGGTGTGGCAGAACCAAGCCATCACCCGGTCACTGTCCGTGATCTCCGACGGCTATCTGCCCCTGTCTCGCATCATTACGCAGGTCGACCGTGACCGGGAGCGCGTCGAGACGGACATCGAGAGGGTGTTGAACAACTCTCCCCGACCCGGCACCGGTCCGAGCTCACAGGCGGTGATCTACACCCAACAGCTGTCCGAGAACCTCGAGATTGGCCGCATCCAGGCTCTGGGCGCTCAGCGCAGCTCGAGCAGCCCCGAGGAAAAGGCCGTCTTCAACAAGGTGCTGACGCAGCTCACGCGCATCGACGAGCTGTTCCAGGACTACGAACGGGCCGCTACCGAGCTGCTCGTATTGGCAGAGGACGGAGCCGATGAGCAAGCAGCTGCGAAGGCTGCGGCGATCTCGCACATTGGGCGCGAGCTCGGCGACGAGGTCGACAAGCTCGATCGCATGGTCAACACCCGCATCCGCACCCTGACCGAGAGCACCGAGCGGGCACAGTCTAGGGCCAATGCGGTGGCCGGCGGCCTGACGATGCTCGCGCTGGCCTTTTCGATCTTCCTCGTTGCCGCGGTGCTCATCGCTCTGCGCCCTATTGGCAGGCTGACCGAGCAGGTTCAGCGACTGGCAGCTGGTGACTATTCCATGCGGGTCGAGGTCCGTGGAGACGATGAAATCGCGATCTTGGCCAAAGAGTTCAACGCAATGGTCGAAGCCCTTGAGCTTCGCGACCGGACGCTCGTCGAGCGCGCCGAAGAGCTGAACCGCCTGTCTCTGTACCTGCGCAGCGTGCTCGACAGCCTTGTCGATGGTCTCTTTGTGGTCGAAGGCGGGCAGGTCAGTCTTGCAAACCCGGCGTCCGAGCGGCTGTGGGGCGCGGCCGCCAAGGGCGAGCCCCCGAACTTGGTCGCAGCGATGCTCGCCGAGCCGGGGCGCCATGAGCTGAAGGGGCCGCAAGGCGGACTTCACGAGCTGCGGGTCACGCCGTTTGGCGCCGACGGCGTGGTGGTGGTCACCACGGATGTGACCGAGCAGACTCGCGCCAAAGAGCAGCTTCACCGCGGGGAGCGCTTGGCTTTGGTGGGGCAAATGTTGGCGCAGATCACCCACGAGGTGCGCAACCCGCTGAACTCGATGTCGCTCAATGCCGACATGCTGCAGGACGAGCTCGCTGATCTCGATCCGTCGCGCGAGACCGAGGCGTGGGAGCTGCACGCGCTCATCAGCAAGGAGATCGGACGCCTTACGGAGTTGACGGGGCACTATTTGCAGCTCGCGCGGCGGCCTCCGGCCCGTCTCGAGGCCCATGATCTGGGTGTGGTCATCGCCGAGGTGGTTCGGTTGCTCGAACCCGAGATCGAAGCCGCCGGTGCTCAACTCACCGTGATCGACGGCCAGCTGTCGGCACAGCTGGTCGACGGAAATCAACTGCGCCAAGCGCTGCTCAACGTCCTGCGCAACGCCATCGAGGCCGGTGCCAAGACACTGAAGTTGTCCCTCGAGGCCGATGAAGCCGAGGTCCGCATTGCGCTGGCCGACGACGGCCCCGGCATGAGCGCCGAGGAGATTGACCGGGCGACCGACCCGTTCTTCTCGACCAAAGCCAAGGGCACCGGTCTGGGGCTCGCGATTACGGGACAAATCCTCGAAGACCACGACGGTTCACTGCTCGTACACTCGTCCCCGGGCGAAGGCACGCGCATCATCATGGTGCTCCCGCAGCGCCCAACCTCACTCGACACGGAGAGCGCACTTGCCGCAGACCATTCTGGTCGTGGATGACGACGCAAGCAGCCGCGTGACCCTCGAGCGCATGCTCGGCCGCGAAGGCTACGCCGTCACCCATGCAGAGTCCGGCCGAGACGCCATCACGAAGTTCCGTGCTCGTCCAGGCGACCTGGTGCTGACCGACCTGAAGATGCCCGGCATGACAGGCATCGACCTGCTCAAGGCTGTGCGCACCATCGATCCGGATGTCGAAGTGATTGTCATGACCGCGTACGGGACCGTCGAGACGGCCGTCGAAGCCATGAAGCACGGCGCCTATGACTTCGTCAGCAAGCCCCTTCAGCGCATGGAAATCGTCAGCACCGTGCGCAAGGCACTCGAGAAGCGCAGCCTGCAGCTTGAAAACCGACGCCTTCGTGAACAGCTGGGCACCGTCGGCGAGGGGCAGCTCGTTGGGCGCAGCCAAGCGTGGACCACGATGCTCGATGAAGTCGAACAGGTGGCTCCGAGCGACGCCACGGTCTTGCTCACCGGAGAGTCGGGCTCCGGCAAGGGCCGGCTCGCCAAGGTGCTGCACGAGATGAGTCGGCGCCGCGACGGCAGGCTCATCACTGTCAACTGTGCAGCGCTGCCCGAAAACCTGCTCGAGAGCGAGCTATTTGGCTATGAGCGTGGCGCTTTCACCGGCGCCCAGCAGCAAAAGGACGGTCGCTTTGACCTGGCCCGTGGCGGCACGCTGTTCCTCGACGAGATCACCGAGGTCAGCCCGAGCGTGCAGGTCAAGCTGCTGCGCGTGCTGAACGACGGTGAGTACGAGCGAGTCGGCGGCACCGAGACCCTTAGCTCCAACGTCCGGGTCATTGCGGCCAGCAACCGCGACATCGAAGCCGACGTGGCCGAGGGGCGATTCCGTCAGGACCTCTACTACCGGCTGGCCGTCATTCCCATCCACGTGCCGCCGCTGCGGGACCGGAGCGACGACGTGCCGCTTTTGGCCCAGCACTTCTTGGTGCGCTTCACCATCAAGAACGCCAAAGAGGTCGCGGGCTTCGCGCCAGAAGCGCTCGAAGCGCTCGCCGCCTACAAGTGGGAGGGCAACGTGCGCGAGCTCGAGAACTGCATCGAGCGTGCCGTCGTGTTGTGCCGAGGGGACGTGATCGGCCTCCACGATCTTCCGACCCGCATTCGCGAGGGCCGCGGAGGCAAGAAGCAGCTGTCGGTCGAGGTGGGCACCCCGCTCAAGGACATCGAGCGCCGCATGATCGAAGAGACCCTTCGTTCGGTTGGGGGAGACAAGGGATTGGCGGCGTCGTTACTGGGTATTACGGCGCGCACGATTTACCGTCGCGAGGCAGAATGGGCAGAGGAGGACGAGCAGTGATGACACGGAGTCTGTGGGCAGCCCTGATGCTTCTGGCCATGGGCTGCACCGACTCCGGTTCCGAGGACACCGACACTGGAAACGGCGGAGAGTCGGACACCGACACCGATTCTGACACCGACGCCGATTCGGACACGGACACGGACACGGACACGGACACGGACACGGACACGGACACGGACA
>CAYYHT010000119.1:0-13831 GCA_964471355.1 uncultured Enterobacteriaceae bacterium | reverse complement strand
CCCAGCAAGCCGACCACGCCTGGCTCGCCAAGCTCGTCGACGATTGGACCAAGAATAGGATCGCGACGGATGTCGTCCAGCAGAGCGAGAACAGCCGGCCACCATACTTGGTTCACGTTGGTGTTCTCCACGAAGTCCAAGCCCTCTGCAAGGCGGTTTCGCGCGTCATCGAATGGACTGGCCACGTCCTCTCCAGACAAATGGTTCTGCCATCTGCTATCGCGCCCGTCTACTCGTGCCGGGGCCCCGCCAACAGCGAGTGCATCCGCCCGCCCAGTTCTGTCGGGCAGACCACTCCGCTTGTGATGACAACGAAGCCATGGCGTGCCAGCATCTCGGCGTGGTGATGCTCGACCGAGTGTGTCTTCACCTCGAAGTGTCCGTGTCGCGCCGCCGCCTGCTGCAAGATGGCGATGTCGCAGACGCTTCGCCACCCCGCCTCTGGGTGCGGGCAGCAGCACACAGGCCATACGGCGCGCCGCTCGAACCCTTCTAGGGCGTGAAAAGGTCGCGAAGCCGTTCAAGCTCGGCGTACTGCTCTTCAAACACAACTGCCAGGCCAGGTCCCGTCCGATTCAGATGGTCCCCAGTGTTGTCATAGAGGACGCCGTGTCTTCGAAGCTTGGCTACGATCTCAACCAGACTCATCGGGGATGTCATCTCACTTCGGGCGAAACCAGCCATTCCGGGCTCCAGAACCGCGTCGTCAATCGGCCAAACCTCGACTTGCAGGACCCGGTCACGGCGCGCGATGAAGCGCAGGATCTTCACACCGCCACCCAGTGTGCTGACGGCGCCGCTCGCTTCGTCGAGCAGGAACCGTACGGAATCGACCTCGTCCCCGTCTAGGTCCTTCAGCAGGCCGAGGGTCCGTCGGTAGAACCCGTCCCTTTCTTTGTCGTGGTACTCCGCTAGGAGCTTTCGGATCAGTCCTGCGGACTTCGCGTGGGTGACCCCAAGCAGTTCCGGCATCCGGCGCGTCGCTGGGGCGCCTGTCTTGGCCGGAGTTGCCCTTAGCAGGGAAGCCACCTGCTCCAAGTCGGCGCTCGGAATCGTGTGCAGGCTCGCATAGGCATGGAGGGCCTCTCCGAGGTCGTCCAGGGCCATCACCGCGGGGAGGACATCGGTGACGTCAAGCAACGCAGTGTCGTCACTGCGGTACACCATCCCGCGCCGCTCAAGTTCCAGTACCTCCCTCCGGACGGTCACAAGCCGAACGTTCTCGGGGACGCCAACCGACCGAAAGGTATCCGGGGAAAGCCCCCAGGACGAGGTGTCCGCGAAGATGGCCAAGAGGCAGAACTGCCTGTACGTGAGGGATCGGGCTCTTTCGAGAAGAAACAGCACATCAGCGCCATCCAGTCTCTCGTCATACGCAGCGTGTCCAAAGAAAGCGCCCAAGTGCCAAGCTTTACGGGTCTCGTGGGCCGAGCGCGCAGCGTCAACCACACCATCAAACACCTCTTCCGATGCGCTGCCCTCACCGCCGAAGAAGCCGTCTTGGCGAGGCTGATGACCGGCCTTTGCATGTTCGGCGGCCACACTCACCGCACCTGCGACCGCTTGACCAATGCGTGCCTTTTCCTTCCTCGGAAAGACGTCTGTGATCAATTGCTCCGCGAGCTGCTCAAGTGCCTCCCCGACGAAATAGCCAGCTACTCCGAGCGCGCCGGCGCCTGCCGGCCCGGCTGCAAGAAACCCCAGGGCGCTGGCGACACCTGCCCCGGTGCCTCTCGCTCCCCATCTGATCACCGTCGGGAGTGCCCCCTTGGGTTCTTCATTCTCGCTGTTCTCCGACATCCGTGAAGTGTACACCCATGCGGGCGCGCAGTCATCAGCTCACCACACCGCTCCGGGCCTGACGCGTCGAGCACCCTTTCTGCCACCTTTCACCAGCAATCCAGCCAGTACAACCCCCGGAAATGCTCCGTCGTTGCCACCGACTGCGCAAAGCGGCTTCAATTCTTCTGCACACACTGAAAAGCTGGCCAGAAAGGCCTCACCGCCGGCAAGCTGAAGCTCCTCCCAGACAAGGTCCTCAAAACGCTCGAAGCGGGCAGGCACATCAGCGAATCGATCCCAGCGCGGATTCGGCACCAAAAAGTCCACGACGACGACCTCATCGGTCCAATCGAACCTAGCGAGATCAGCAGCCTGATCAACGGCCTTGGACAGCTTCGTTCGCATCTTTCGGAGATTCTGCCGAGACATCTCCGCCGACCACTGGTGCTTCGCTTCCATGTGGACCTTCCACTGTGGCTTGTTCCTTTGGAACCAGAGATCGTAGCGTCCGCGCCGATCCTCATTGGCCCCACGCAACAGAGTCGTCTCCACCATCCACAAACAGTTGCCTGCGAACGCGCGTCCGGCCGCGGCGGCGAGGATCCCCGTGTTGGTCTGCTCCCCCCATGCCCACACCGCCTCCCCATGATGAAGCCCGGTCCATAGGGCGTCCAACTCCTGCTGCCAGGCGGTGAGGAGCTTCCGCCATCTCTTCTTCTTCATCCCCTTGGTGAGTTCAATCCGCATCCTGCATCCTTCGGCGAGCACGATGGTACCGGAGAAGGTGTGTGTGACCGTGACAGCTCACGCCGACCTTCTGCCCTACTGCGATCGAGCACGGTGCAATCCGTCGTCAACCACCACGGCCTTGTACCGGTTTCGAGGATGCGTTCGCGCTGGCCGGTTTGTGGTCTCCGATGGCGAGGCGTAGTATCCCAGGATGCGCCTGACACCTGGACAAATCGTCGGTATCGCCGTCTTGCTCTGTACCGTCGTTTGTGGCGGCGGGCTAACCCTGTTCGGGCTGATACTCGTTGTTGTGGAGAACGAGCCGGCTCAACACGAGTCCAGAGGCCGGTCTCCGCAAAGCCGTCGGACACTGGTTCAGACACCAACCGAGGCTGCGGCACCAACGACGCGGGACATCGCGATCGCCATCCTGGAAGAGGAAGTCCACCCGCCGCACAAGCGGGTCCTGATGATCCAGCTCGACCGGAAGCTCACCGAGCCCCAGCTACGAATTGTCGCGCAACAACTTCGCGACGGCGACTCGGTCTCCTACAACAACACTTTCATCTCGTACCGACTTCCGGGCACGGAGGCGCCGTCAGTCTGGGCCACCAGTCACTTCACACCAGAGCTATCCATCGTCTTCAACGGCATGACCATCGAGGAGGAGGCCAGCGCAAGAGCATCCACAACGCCAGACGGCGAAGTCGTGGGTCAGTGGATGAACGCATCAGTGCTGGGCGGCAAGCTGACCATTGTGCGAACCGCTGACGGTGTTGAGCTGGTGACCCAGTTCAGTCCGGAGTCATCGCACGCCGAGAAGCTAGTCGAGCGACCGAGCCGAGATGGGCCTCGCTTCTATCGGAAGAGTAATCCGGATGAGTACTACCGGGTCGATGGGCAAGGCGGGCTCCAGGTGTGGGATCCGGACGGACTCTTCATGACCTCGAAGCCCGTTCGTTAGTGGGGCCGTTCCGATTGGTGGACCTTGCCCAAGCCCTGGAGGCCGCGTCACTCTTCGTCGTGAGAGTCTGCTAATGCGGCGTCAGGATCCGCCATTCGTCCTCCGAGTTGAGCTGGTTACTCCGAATCGGCGTCGATGACCAGCCGCCCCGGTTCGGCGATCGTTTTCGTCGCCCCGCGAGGGTCCGGGTTGATGGCAAACCAGATTCCACGGTCTGCGGCAAACCCAATTAGGTCCGCCACCCGCACCGGGCGTGCGAACACGCTGGCTTGGGCGCCATGGTGCTCAATGAATGCGTTGGCGCCTTCCACACGCTCCCATACCAGCATGTAGACCTGTGGCTCACCATCGGGGTCGGGGTTGGTGTAAACCTCGTTCGGGTTGATCGGGTCGTTGACGCCTGCGACGTGGCCATAGAGGACGTACCGCAGCTGTGCAGCGTCCACGCCACCGGTTTGGGGTGCCGATGGCCGTACGGGTGCCGCCTGCGGCGGAGGGCCATCGCCCAAGACTGCATCCACTTCAGCTCTGAACGTCGGGTCCTGTGCAGCTCGAAGGGTGACCTGGGCCCATTGCAATATGGACTCGATGTTGCTGCCCGTGATGTCCTTCCCGAAGCCCATGCCGTCAATGGCCTGAAGCAACTGGAAGAAGCCGATGACCCGGTGGATAGCCTTTCCTTTGGGTTCAGCACTCCGATCGAAGCGGCGGCAATTCTCCAGGACCTGCCAATCATCCGTGGGGAGCCGATAGCCGTCCTCGAACCAGCACGCGGCATCGATACCGACCACGTCCTCCAACGCGGCTGGCCTTGGACCTTGGGAAGGTGCACCCGGCCACTGCACTGGCAGCATCAGTGCGTAGTCGAATGTTCGGACTCTGTCCCGGTGGTCGATCCGAAAGGCGACGCTCACCCCTACCGTTTCCACACCGTGAGCGTGGGCCAACTTCAGAAACTCGGCTGTGGGAATCATCCGGGCCATGTTTCGTCCAAAGAGTGCGGCAAAGCGGACAGGTTGCACACGCTGCCACTGGTCCGTCATGGACCATCGATGCAGCTCGGTCAAAAGGGTAGGCCCGTGTCCTCATGACCTACCGTTGAGTTGGAGACCTCGGCGTATGCATGTGGGTACGCGAACGGCGCCGGGTTTAGCTTGTTGAGTGCGGCGGTCGCCCTCTCGATGCTGTGCTGGAGAGATGCTGGCTCCTCGTTCGCCGCCAGTCGCAGCATCGAGAGCAGGCCTTCGCGTAGGTGGGCGTCAGATGAGGCTGCAGTCCGCAAGGGCCCGCGTTGGCCCGCGTTGCCTCCCAGAACGCCATGCAGCGCGGATATTGCGTCACGGGTTGGTTTGAGGCACGCCTCGTGAACGAATCGGCTCAAGTACCGACGTGGAGCAGGATCAGCAAAGAGATGAACGGTCTGGCGCGCTCTGGTGACCGCGACGTAGAACAGTCGGCGCTCGCTCTCGATGGTCTGCGTTGGATCCATCGAGCGCCCGGGATCCGCCTTGTTCGCACACACGTCTACAGCGGCCCGCAAATCAGGGCATTGTCCTTCGATCAGATCCGGAAGCAGGACATGGTCCCACTCGAGACCCTTCGCCTTGAACACTGACGTAATGCGGACGCACTCCCTGTCGGGGCGCCCCTGACTAGGATCGAGCTTGTCGAGGAAGTCGTCGACAGCTCCAAGCGGAACCTCTGCCTCCTTCAGGAGCAAGGCAACTGAATGCATGATGGCGACGTCATCATCGACGGCGGAGTCGCCCTCGTACCCCGCGAAGAACCCCCTGAAGTCGATTCGGTCAAGAAGGACGGCCAAGGCATGCCCGGCCGTATGCGGCCGAGATCGAGGAGTGGCGGCCTCCCTCAAGCTCTCTCCGAGCTTTTGAAGGTGGTCGAGACCGCCGCGCTTTACGCCGCTGGATTCGTGCAGGTTCCGATCGCCAAGTAGATGTTCGACAGTGCTGCGTTGTCGCTCGATGGTGCTGACCACATTCCCGAACGCGACCTTTGAAACGAACCCAGATGGACGTTGGACGATGTGCTTCAGGTCTTCGGCGACGAGTCGAGTCACCGGGCTCTCATAGCGAGCGACCACGGCTAGGTATCGAGCTGCCAGCTTCACCGGGTAGATGGTCTTCAGAGGGCGTTCGCCCTCCACGAAGAATGGAATCCGGTGTGCCAACAAGAGACTCTGAATCAGGAAACTCTGACTGTACTTCCGGACCAATACGACGATTTCCGAAGGCAGTGCGCCACTGCGCAACAGCGTTCTGATGCGTGGTAATGCCTGGCGCGTCCCACCCGCTCCACCAGCGGCGTCGAGTGTCACCTCGCCGGGTTTGCGGAGGTCGCTTGCCACCAGGGCCTTGTCCACGCGGTCGGTGTTGTGCGCGATTGTGTTGGCTGCAACCTGCGCAATGACCGGCCCGAAACGGAATGACCTGCTTAGCTTGTAGCTGGCGTGCGGGTGGTGCGTGAAGCTGCGCTGAAAGCCACGCTTGATGTACGCCGATCGCGCTCCCTGCCACTCATATATGCACTGGTCGTCATCTCCGACGACCATCACTTTGGCGCGGTTGCCGGCGAGAATCTGCGCTAGCTTGAGCCGAGCGTGGTTCACGTCCTGAAACTCATCGATGATCAGGTGTTCGAGCTTGTTGACCATGCGCTCGCGAACAGTCTTGTTGGCGCGCAATAGGGCAACGGCATCGTAGATTTGGTCGTCGAAGGTGATGAGCGATTGCTTGCGACGGAGTCGTTCAAACTCACGATAAACAGGTACGTAGAGGGGCTCTACGAGGTGCAATGCCTCCTCGGGCGGCGTGAGCATCGCCTTCCAAGTCGAGATGGCCGCCTTGGCGTCATCGGTGTCCAGCGGTCGATCGGTGTCCTCCTGGTCACGGACGATGCGGATCGCCGCTCTGATCAGCTCAAATACGTCGCGATCCGCTGTAACGAGCGTTCGCTTGGTCAGGTATTGCCGCTTCTGCGCCCATTCGAGGATGCCGTTCCCCATCGCATGAAAGGTCTGAACCTTCACTGATGACAGCTGGGCTGCCGAGAGCTTTGCGGCAAAGTCCTCCCGAGCCGAAGCGTTGTACATGACCGCTCGGATGGCGCGATCTGGGACGCCGTGGGTCACCAAATAGCGAATGCGATGGACCATCGTGGTCGTCTTGCCAGACCCAGCTACGGCGAGGACGGTCGCGTGACTCTTCAGATCATGCTCGATGATGCTTCGTTGTTCAGGCGTCAGGACTGTCATGAGTTGATTGTCTGATCGTGCTTCATCTGTCAGACGCCCACGGTGTATGTATGCAGAGGCGCATTGCAGTTGGAGCACATCCTCGCTGGTCGCAGTCGTCGGATTCTCTGACCAACCGCGGAATCAACACTCTGACTGCTATACACACCACACTTGTCACAGTGAGCGGAGATAGAGTGTGATCGTCCACTCGGAAAGTTCGCGTCTGGCACGCCCTTTATTCGGTACGTGACGCGCGTTGAGCACGCCTCGGCAAGATCATTGATTAGACTTGAACGAAAGCCCGGTCGCTCCGTCCACTCATCGAATTGAACAAAGATCGCGTGGCAGAAAATGCAAGACAAGCCGGATCGCGAGGCAGGCAGCTGCGGATCATGCATGTGGAGCTGGTGCGGATCGCTACTGATCCCCTCAAGGCAGGCAGAGCAGCTGACCAGCCCGACTTCATATGTTGCCGTGTGACCCTGATCTTGCCATTTGACGTACTGCCCGAAATCCAGAATCCCTTTGCGTAATTCCGCTTCGTGCCGCTCATCGGTTGACAGGAGGTCCTGCAATTGCGCTCGGCAAAGCGCGACAAATCGCCCAGTCGTCATTGCGTGGCGAAAGGGTCGTGGCTGCACCAAGTGTATGACTACGTTGCTGCGGTCAAACTCCAATTCCCCGTAGTGAGTCATTCCGTCTCCATCTGACGTCAATGTTGTCATAGGTTCCTGCACCCCCGTTGCGACGGAGCAGGCCGGGACCGACGCACTAACATGCCTCGCGTCGATCGAAAGTCTTCGATATGCGCCCATGAAGGTGCACCGAGCTGGTGCCCGGTGTCGTCGAAAATGGACCGTATGCCTACTCAACCCTAGGAGCGCGCGGTCCCATCATCTGCAGCGACCCCAACGTGTTGTACTCGACCCAATCAGTGGCGTCCTGCCATGGGTCGTCTGACTCACCCTCGTAGTCGTTCGCGTAGCACTCTACGAGCTTGTCGAAGCTGTAGACGACAACCGCGTCGCCATCATCGTTGAGAGCGATGCCTGTGATCGCCACATCAAGTGAGGGCGGGTCGAAGACAGGGGCTCCCATGATTGCGACCAAGTCCTCCGGCGTCAGCGCCGGGCTCTTCACCAGTCGGATCTCGTCGTCGGACATCAAGCCTCCCTTTGAGGACCGTACCATCGGCTTGCCAAGCCTGAAGTACCATGCGCGGCACAGCTACAATCGAGGTGCCGCGATGCCTGCATGGGCGCTCCTGACATTGCCTGATGAAGAGCGCCAGTACGCTGGCAACCAGGGCTACGACGACGATCTACGCTCGGTCTACCGCTACGACAACGGAGTCCCAAACAGCAAGGCCATCCAGGAGGGGGACTTGGCTCTGCTTCGTGACAAGAGCCAGCTCCTAGGCGTCGCTCGCATCGAGCGAATCGAGTCGTATGCGGGGACCAAGACAAGGCTGCGCTGCCGGAACTGCGGCTTGACCAAGCTCAAAGAGCGCAAGACCATGAGCCCGAAGTACCGCTGTGAGTGCGGTGAAGAGACCGACAACCCGATCATCGCCGAGGAGCCGTGCATGCTCTACGACGCTTGGTTTGGGGCGAGTTTCGTCCAGCTTGGTGGTGAGTTTGAACCCGCCGATTTGAAGGCCGTCGCGCCTAAGTACAACGGCCAACATGCAATGCAGCGCGTAGACCTATCGCTGCTGTTGCCCCAATTGGACGCCAGCGACGCGACGGCCGTGAGCGTCGTTTTGATGGGAGCCCCTGCAACTAGCACCAGTCGCCCTCCTGCCACCAAGGCACCGCGCCACTCGAAGTACCGTGCTGCGGCTCGCCCCAAGACCATCTCGGCGATCACCCTCATCGTTCTGAAGCGGGACCCAGCCTTGCTAGAGCGGGCGCTTACGGGGCACGCGGACACTCAAGACGCCCTCGCGGCTCACCTGCGGGCATCTGGACGTGAGCCCTCCAGCCCAGAGGTCGGGGTGCTCTACGACATCTCATGGCCGGCCGCTGGCGGTATGGCCCTGGGCGAGGTCAAGAGCCTGACGGACACCAATGAGGTGGCGCAGCTCCGGTCGGGGATCGGCCAGCTACTCGACTACGCCACGCAGCTAGAGCAGGGCGGCGACACTGTGACCGCGCTGTACCTCATCGTGGAGCGGAGGCCGACTGACCTGGCGCGATGGAAGGGAGCCTGTGACCGAGCCGGGATTACCCTGACCTGGGCGCCGGATTTCGCAGCCATCTAGACCGGCGCAGAGACTAGCGATGTGACCGGAGTTGAAACCGTCGAAATGCGCAGGGCGGCTCATATTTGTCCGTTGTAGGGTGTCGGACCGGAGGGCCTGTGGCCAAGACCTACATCGCAACGTCCGGCATCAAGGACTATTTCTCGTTCGTGCGTCAAGCGAACGCTGCGAAACGCGGCTCCGAAGAGAGAAAGCAAGTCTCGGCACGGGCGAAGCCGCTACAAGATGCCCTTTTGGAAGTGGCCAATGCGCTTCGGACTCGCCTTTGGGGGGGCGACAGCGGGCTCGATGTTTCCCTCTCCCGCGCCTCGGCGGGGCGTCCGGCATACAAACTCTGGTGGGCGTTCCACGACGCTTCCCTCGGCGACAAGCGGACTAGCCCACAGCTCTACCTGATCATCCATGAACATGGGGTTGTCAGCGGCTTCGGCTGGGGCGACCCTGGCTTCGGAACGACAGAATCCGATGAGAACCTCATCAGGAGAACGGCGCTTGCACGTTGGCGGGCCGCCCACCACGAACTGATCGCGGAGTCATCCGAGAAGCAGGCTGGGCTCGCGAGCCTGGTTGTCGCTGGGTTCGCGCTCTACCGAAGGTGGTCCGTCTCCCCCGAGCAGTTCCGCCGGAAGAGCAAGCCACTCGCGAAGTGGCTGGAGTCTCCCGGTGGCGCTGTTGAAAGGCATCGCTCGTGGGATCAGGTGGGGTTCGACACAGAGCTTCTGACCGACCTTGAAACAGACTTTCGGGCCCTGTTGTGGCTGTACGACGCCGCCCGGGACCTCGGACAAGGAATTGTTGGCGGGCCGACATCCGCAGTGCCGGGGATGAGTGGCGGCATGCTTGAGGCTGTGAAGACGTCGTTTACAGCGTGGCGTGCACGTCCCCGGCAGGCGCTCTACGTGAAGATGCGTCGTCATCGCGCATCGGAACTACGGGGTCTGTTCGCCAAGCCCAACGACATTGACCTTGAGCGTTGGAATTCCGAAGTCTGGCGCTTGGAGACTGCTGTCCTAGTGAATGGCAAGGAGGTCGGTCGGAGGATCCTCGCTGATGCGGATTGGTCCAACGCCGAGCTGAAGAGCTGGGGGAAGGCTCTGGAGAATGGCAAGTTCCAGTTCAAAGGAAATGCATGCTGGCGCCCCGGATCCAAGGTCTATGGCTCAATGCTCAAAGGCGAGCACAAGGCGAACAAGCTCGGCTATGTGCGCAAAGCCGCTGCTGTGCTGTCGGACGACTCCCTCCAACCACGAGAGAAGGTCAGCGAGCTGACGAAACTGCCCGGGTTGGGACAGTCGACGGCAACTGGGTTCGTGATGCTCGCCCATCCCGACCAGCTTCTCGTCGAGAACGCTGTCACAAAGGAGGCATTTCAGAAACTCGGCCTACCGTCGAAGGGCTCGCTGATTGGGCACTACGCCGGCCCATTGAAAGATGCCGTCGGAGCCGAGGACTATCTTGAGCTGGATGCGTTCCTGTACGAGTTGAGCGTAGACACCGTGCATATTGATGTGCCCGACCCGGAAGCCGACGAAGATGTGCCGGGCGACGAAGGCGTCAGCTTCTCGGGAATCGTGGCGCGCTTGGGACTGACCCGCCTTCGGCTCGATGAGCGAATCATCCGCCGGTACCACCTGTCGCTGCGGGCGCGTGGCCAGTTCGTCATCCTGGCCGGTATCAGTGGCACTGGGAAGACGATGTTGGCGGAGGAGTACGCGAAGGCCGTGCAGGCCAGGTACGAAGTCGTCCCGATTGCGCCGAACTGGACCACCAACGAAGACCTGCTCGGCTACCACAACCCGTTGGCAGGCAAGAAAGGCAGGTACGTCCATTCCGCGGCGAGTCGGTTCCTCATGGCGGCGGCGGCGGAGCTTGCTGGGGCACGTGCCAATGGACGGACGCCACAGGAGTACTACCTCATCCTCGACGAGATGAACCTCGCACGGGTGGAGTACTACTTCGCGAAGTTCCTCTCACGAATGGAGCAGAGAGCGCGAGAGGGCACTGCCGCGCTCAATCTCGGTCCCGACCTCAACGTCGTACTCGGTGAAAATCTGTTCGTTGTCGGCACTGTGAACATCGACGAGACTACTCACAGCTTTGCGGACAAGGTCTACGACCGCGCGCAGCTCATCGAGCTGACCGCACCACGAGACCTGATTTCCGAACACGCCGAGAGCCACCTCGATGACGCAGGTGCCGCCGCCAAGTTGATGGCGGTCTGGGATGCGGTCCGGCCGATCGCGCCGTTCGCATTCCGGGTGGTTGAGGAGGTCGGCAACTACGTGCGCCTGGCACAGGATGAGGGCGTTGATCCTTTGGAGGCGCTCGACGAACAGCTCCTCCAGAAGGTGTTGCCGCGCATCCGCGGAATGGACCCGGATGTCGGGGCCGCGCTGGCCGTCCTGAAGGATGCGACCGAGGGCCTGCCCATGTCTCACGCCCGCGTGAAACGGCTCCTGAAGCAATACAGCGAGCGTGGCGTTGCCTCCTTCTTCTAGCCTCCGGTTCTGGGCCTCCGCCCGGTGGCACGAAGCCCCGTTGGAGTGGGAGCCCACGCTCGTAGTGCTGCCGTTTGAGACGTCAGCGTTCGAGGATGTGAGCTTCAAGCGCAACGGCCGGGCGCTTGAGGTTGCTGTCAGGAAAGTCGATGGCAAGGCTCGTGTGGTGGCGGCATGGCCTCGCTCCAATCCAGGTCGGTACTACCTGGAGGCCGCGGGACCGGGCCTTGCCGTGGAAGACTCCGTGGTCGTGTTGTGTAAGAAGCTCCCTCCAGCGGAGTTCAAGGCATTCATCGATGACCTAGAGCACCGCCTTCCGGTTTCCATTGCCATGGGGCTAAACAGGTGCGGTGGACTTGCGGGGGCCAAGCTCATCGACCCGTCCACAAACACCGTTGAGCAGGAACTGGCGCGGCTACGGCTTGCCGTCCTCGGGAACGCCCAGCGTCCCGGTCTAGCCAAGGTACTGCGGCAAGTGGCGCGTGAGCCCCATCACGTACTCCGCACCGAGGAGCGGTGGGTGAAGGCCCATCAGGCACGCCGTCCAATCCCCGGTCGGCTGGCACAGGCCCTTGTTCGGCCCGACAACCTTGAGGGGGGCGTACCTCGGATGGTCGTGGACGCTCGGGTTGAACCGAGTCATGACGTGTACGAGAACCAGCTTCTGCGGACGTACCACGACGTTGTCGAGTCACGGCTGCGACGACTCCGACGCTGGGTCAGGCGCGGGAGCGCCGAGGGCGAAGTCGAAGAGATGATCCGGGGACTCGCGGCGTCTCGACGAGTGGCTTCGTTCCTTGACGGCGTTCGGCAGCTCCGCTCCCCACCCACGAACTTGACCATGGTTCTGCTGCGTAGGCCCGCGTATCGAAGTGCTCTAGACGGCTACTTGGAATTCTGTCGGCAGATCACAATCGAGCTTGAGGCGGAGGATATGGAGTCTCCACTGCGAGACCTCCCCAAGCTTTACCAAATCTGGGGCACGCTTCTGGTGATCGACGCCTTGCTCAAGGTTGCCGACAAGCTGGACTACGTCGTGACAGAACAGGCCCTGGTGCGGCGGCGCGCAGGCTCGGTTTTGGTCCAAGCCTTGCGGAAGAACAGATCCGCCGTTGAGCTGCGCCACGTCGATGGCACCACTGTGAAGCTCATTCCAGAGCCTTACTACGGCCCATCAAATGTCGATGGCGTCCACAGCGTCTCCTTTGTGCAGGAGCCCGACGTCTCCATGGAGATTCGATGGCCAGATGGGCGCGTGGAGGTCTGGCTGTTCGACCCGAAGTACAAGCTCTCTGGCGACGACTCCGCTGACCCAAAGGCTAAGCCGAAGAAGGTAGACATCGACAAGATGCACGCCTACCGAGATGCGATCCGGTGTGGCTCGGAGCAGTTGAGGACGGTCCAGTACGCGGCCACGATGTACCCAGGACCATCTATGAGCTGGGGACCCGGGTTGGAAGCGCTGTCGATGATTCCCACCACCGTGGGACTCCTTGGCGGAGAGTTGCGGTTGATACTTGAAAAAGCACTGAATCCAAATACGCACGCCAAGGAAGCCCGTCATGAGTGAAGAAGAGCCGTTCCGCATTCTGGACCTCCCGTTCGAGGAACGACTGGTCATTCTGGTCGCTCGTTCGAACGAGGACTGGCTGGCGCAGACTTTTTCGCGTGGAATGGACTGGAAGTGGCTGGCGGGTGTGGCCGGCGCATCCCTGCTGGCACCGGTTTCTTTTCCGGTCTTGGCGGCCGGACTATTCGTCGGCTCATCAACCTACGTTGTCCGAAAACACAATGAGTTTTCCGACGCCGGGTTCTTCCTTGCGACGAAGGACATGTTGACGGAGATGAGCTTCACTCCTGGCCACCCGCGACCCACCTGGGCATACGCCGGGCATCCGTATCGACCGTCCGTCTACATTCCCGTGGCCAATTACCACGAAGCGATCGTGCAGGAGAAAGCTCGCGAGCTGCTAAATCTACTGGCCGGACTGGGAGCGAAGAAGACGACCGTGCAATGGGCAGAAGGCTACAAACTGGGAGGAAGGGTTAGCGGTGCTGGCACACGAACTGCGGATGAGCCAAAGCAAGAAGCGCCTGCCACGGGCTCTAGGAACTCCGAGGGCCCCGAAACGGCAACGAGCGAACCGGCTTCAAATCAGGGAGCGGTAGACGACAACAAGGAGAAACCCTCCCCCGAGGAGAAGCGCTCACCCAAGGCCAACTCCTCTTCCAAGGTCAGCTTCTCTACCGGGGCCAAAAACAAGGTGCGCACCAAGGTCAAGGTGGTCGAGGAATACACGAACCAAAATCGAGCGGAGGTGCCGGAGGGTTTGCTTTGGTTC
>CAYYHT010000118.1:11875-13833 GCA_964471355.1 uncultured Enterobacteriaceae bacterium | reverse complement strand
GGCCAATGCGCAGACCGAAGCTCTTGCCCTGGTCGTTGGCCGTTCCAAAGGGCAGGAAGCCCAACTTGGTCCCGTTGTCGGCTGCGAGCAGTCCCTTGGCGACCTCGGCAAAGGTGCCGTCGCCGCCCAGCGCGATCACCGTGTCGTAGTTGGTCTGCAGCAGGCGGTCCCGCACGACATCGACTGTGCGGCCCTCGGGTTCGGTCTGCACGAAGTCGACGTACCAGATCCGCTCGCGCATTGCGTCGAGTGCGGCGTCGATGTAGTCCGCGGCTTTGCCGGAACCCGAGGTCGGATTGCCGACCAACAGGAACTTCCGTTCGTCTTCGTCGTTCACCCGCGCAGTGTACTGGTGGTGATCCGATGTCGAACAGCAGTGATCGATCCTGGAACACCGCTCAACGGGTGAAAGCGGGGAATGCCGTTGGTACGGGGGTTGCTTTGAGACTGGGCATGGATCCAATTCTCACCGCCGCCAACACCGCATTGCTCCTTAGCTACGCCGTCCGGGACATTCTGTGGCTGCGCCTGCTGACCCTGGTTGGCACGGGGCTGCTGATCGGGCTCGAAGTTCGAGGCAGCGGTGATGTGCAGGTCTTGGGCTGGTACGTGCTGTTCGTGGTGCTCACCGGAACATTTGTCGGAGAGATGGGATTTCTAACGGGCGATGCTCCAGGAGCGGACGTCATCGCCGTCGGTTTTGTGCACTACGTGAGCTGGGATTCCGATGATCTGCACGGATTGTTGCAGTCGGATCCTCAATTAAAAGCGGCACTTCACGGGATCTTGGGCATTGATCTTGCACACAAACTGTCATGTACCACCTGACACCTGTTATTCATGGGCCGATCCCAGGAGTCCCCATGAGTTTCGAGTGGAATGACACACACATCATGGTTCGCGACATGCTTCGTCGGTTCTGTGAAGAGGAGATCGTGCCGCATCTCGATGCGCTCGACACCGAGCAGATGTTGCCGTACCCGGTCATGCGCAAGATGTTCCACAACTTCGGCATGGGCGAGATGTCCATGGCGCAGTTCAACAAGAAGCTCGCCCGCGACAGGGCCGCCGCCGCTGGTGACGCGCCGTCAGAGGGCTCTGGTGGCCACTCGATGGGCCTGTCCAAGGGTGACGCTGCAGCCCTGCGCATTCTGCCCAGCATCGAGCTGTCTCGCTATGTGCCGGGATTGGTCACCGCCCTCGGCGTCAGTGTGGCGCTGACTGCCGAAGCCATCGAGAAGAGGGGCACGATCGCCCAGCGAGAGCGGTGGGTGCCCGACATCATCACGCTCAAGAAGATTGGCGCTTGGGCGATCACCGAGCCCGGTGCTGGCTCCGATGCATTCGGCAGCATGCGCTCGACCGCCAGGCTCGACGGCGACGAGTGGGTCCTCAATGGCAGCAAGACCTTCATCACCAACGGCCCGTACGCCGACACGGTTGTCTTCATCTGCAAGTACGACAACGGCGACCCGGACTGGAAGAAGCGTCCCGTGCTGACCTTTGTGCTCGACGGAGACACCCCCGGCCTCACCAAGAGCAAGCCCTTCCGCAAGATGGGCATGCACAGCTCACCGACCGGCGAATTGTTCCTCGATGATGTGCGCGTGGGCATGGACCGGTTGCTTGGCGAGAGCGTCGAGGCGGCCACGTCTGGCGGTCGAAAGGGAGCCAAGGAGACCTTTGGTCAGGAACGCATCGGCGTCGCGGCCATGGCACTGGGCATGGTCGAGCGCTGCCTCGAGCTGTCGGTGGAGTACGCGCGCACTCGCAAGCAGTTTGGCAAGCGCATCGGCGACTTCCAGTTGATTCAGCAGAAGCTGGCCAAGATGGAGGTGGCCCGCATGAACATCGAGAACATCCTGTTCCGCAGCTTTGGCGACCTGGACAAGGGCAAGCCAATCAGCTTTGCCACTGCGTCGGCGGTGAGGTGCCGAGCGACGTGCCGACGCGCGATG
>CAYYHT010000118.1:0-11865 GCA_964471355.1 uncultured Enterobacteriaceae bacterium | reverse complement strand
GTACCGAGTCGAGCAGCTGGCGCGTGATGCAAAGGTGCTGCAGATCTACGGCGGCACCGACGAGATTCAGACGCGCCAGGTCGCCATCAGCCTGCTGGGACCGGAATAGGTTAGAGTCGCCTGCCGCGTGTGTGCGGCTGGAGGCTCCCCTGGATCTGAACCGGATGCTCGACAAGTGCCATCGCTTCCAATGGGAGCCTGGCGACCTCGACTGGTCCGTGCCTCCGCGCGAGATGGAGCGCGACGACGAGATCGCCATCTGCCAGTACTTCACGGACATGGCGGGCATCGAGCGGCTGGCCTCGGCGTTGTTCGTCGAACAGATGCGAAAGACCGAGGACCCGGTCCTCAAAGAGATCTTCGCGAGCTTCGTCAAGGACGAGCTGCGGCACGCCCAGGTCGCGCAGATGCTGGCCGACCACTACGACGTGCACCACTACAAGTTCTATGAGCTCAACCCGGCGCTGCGGCGGTTCGCGCCGGCGTTCGTCAAGCTCATCCGCTTCTTGTCCCCCGAGATCGCCAACACCTACGTCACGAGCGGCGAGTTGATCTTGGACGTGGCGCTGCTGCGGTCGATCGACGACTACGTGAACGACTCCATGAGCTCCGCCGCCATGCACCTGATCAACCGGGACGAATCGCGGCACATCGCCGTCGACTTCCACATGATCGAGTACTACTCGTCGGACGAGTGGATCAAAAAGGTCGAGCAGCAGCCGGCTCAGACGCTGTCAGAGCGCGTGCGATCCTTCCGCGCCATGGCCAAGGTCATCTGGTACGCCAAGCCGTTCTTCCGCGGCGTCTTCTTTGATCCGATGGGCCGTGTCGATCCGAGTGGAAAGCGTCTTCGCGAGGCATTCAAGCGCATCCAGCTGCTGGCCGAGAAGCCGCAGGTTCGCCGCAGGCCCTTTGTTCGTTTCATGGCCAAGATGCGCGAGCTGTACAACGATCCAGTGGTTGGCACAGTGCTTGGGCGTCTGTTGGTGCGCATCACGGGCGTTGAGCCACGGTGGCTCGAGACGCTGTTCACGGACGAAGAAGCAGCGAAGGCGGCCACGATGAGCTTTGATGAGCTGGCCGCTGATGCACTGGGTGCGAAATACGCCGTCGTCTGACGGGTTCAGGGGTAGAATCCGGAGCCCTATGCGAACACCCATTCTGATCGTCAGCTTGTCCCTTCCATTTGCCGCAAACGCCGCGGACACTTGGGAGGTCATCGAAAAGCTCAATGCCGCAAAGAACTTCGAGGCTGCCGTCAAGAAGTGCGACAAGTGGGCAGCCACCAACGGTAGCGCCAATCCAAAGCTGCGCGAGGCGTGTGCCGAGGCCGAGTACGACGGTGCGCGGCGGACGGCGACGGTCGAGGGCTGGGCCAACTACTCCACGCGCTGGAAGGCGACGACCTGGGAACAGAAGGGCAAGGAGCAAGAGGGCCAGAAGGCGCTGATGCTGCTGGGCGTCAAGGCTAGCGAGTCCGAGTTCGACGCCCTGGCCAGGAAATATGAGGGCACGCCCGCCGGCGATGATGCCAAGGTCAAAGCGGCCTATGCAGCGTTCCGGGGTGTTTCTAGCTCCGAGGACGCCCTGCGCGTGGTCTCGAAGTACCCAGAGCATCCCGAAGCTGCGAACGTGACCATGAAGTACCTCGAGGGCTTCGTCAGCGTCACGTTCGAGGGCGACGGCTTCAATGTCGGCCTGGACAAGGCCGCTGTGGTCCCAACGGGCAAGCAGATGACCAGCAACTGGGTGGCGCGCTACCCCGACGGGTCGTTCACGTCGTGGGCCGACGAGGCCAAGCGCCAGCTCAAGGCTGCCGGTCTGCCCGAGTCGTTCATTGCCGAGGCCACGGCGAATGCAAAAGAAGGCGAGCCGCTGCTGCCGCTGTGTTTCGACCCCAATGCTCCCGAGGGGTGGCAACCTGGCGTGATGGTGTCCCTCGGCCGTGGCTCGGCATTTGCCGCCGCTCCATGGGATCCCGCATGCAGCGACAAGACCCCACCTGTGTTTCTGACGACTGCTGCCGACAAGGTCACCGGCATGTCGTTGCGGCCCGGACACGTCATGTACTTCCCGGGCTCGGTTGGCACGACCAAGGCCTATGAGTGGGGCGACCCCGAGCATCCAGCCAAGATGTTGGTGCCCTTTCAGCCCGAGCCGCCGACCTTGGTCAAGAACCTGATTGGCCAAAAGGTCGGAGCAAGCATTTATTTGGTGCACCCCATTGCTGGCGGCATGCCGTGGTGGTGGTTGACCAGCAAGTCCCCGCCCGGCAATTCCCTGCAGCTCACCACGGGGCTGGCGAACTCGCCGCTCTACTCGGACTGGACTGTGTCCGGCAAGCTCGTGAGCGGATCCGCTCTGGCCAAAGATCAGGTGTGGACGTTGCCCCCAGGCGAGGCCCGCGCCCTGTCTCCTCTGACTCAATACGTCACTGGATTGCGCGACCCGGGCGATCGCGACGATGCCGATTCCAAGCCGCTGCCCGACCCCAGCAAATCGGGCTGGAAGCTGCCTACAAAGCCGGTTCCTTTGGTTGCAGGCGAAAAGCCTGCCCCCAGCAAGGCCCAGATTGGTGAGGCTGCTGTTCTGGGACCCCACAGCAGCGAAGCGGTCGCACTGACGATGATTCCCGAAGGCGACCTCAAGGGGGCTGTCGACTCGCTGGTCCGCACGGGCATGACGCTCGAGCCCGTGCGGGGTTGGAGTGTGCAGCTCGACGACGACCCGGCCCTGGAGAGCTTGATTGAGTGCGTGGTCGATGGCGTGGGGGCTCGATTCCTGCTCGACCCTCCCGATCGGGGTCTGGCCCGTGTGTACGCCTTTGACGTGCAAGACGCCGAGGCGCTTCGCAGCCAAGCGGACGCGTCCTTTGCCTTCAAGCGCGACGGCAAGACCTACTTCACGGTCATGCACTCTAAGAACGTCACTGGCGCATCGATTGCCGCCTACCACTTTGGCGAGACCAGTCTGATGCGCGAGTACTACGAGATCACTAACTGGTGATTGCTGTCATCGAGGGGGTCGGCTCCGGCGCCCTTGCGTGGGCTGGCTACGTACGGTCGCTGTACCGCTTCTTTCGTCGCTTCTTGGTGGTGCTGGGCACGACCGACACCGGCGGCGCCCGCGTGATTGCGCGCAGTACGCTGCTGCAGATGAAGTTCACCGGTGTGGATGCCGTCGGCTTGGTGGCGGCGTTGGCTGCGCTGCTGGGCGCCATCATCGTCATGCAGGCGCTGTCCTTCTTGCGCGGTGGCGGCGGTGCCATGGTTGGCACTTTCATCGATCTGCTGGTCATTCGCGAGCTGGCTCCTCTGGTGACCGCATTCATCATCATCGGACGCTCCGGCTCGGCCATCACGGTGGATATCGGCAACATGAAGGCGCACGGCGAGCTCGATCTGCTGGACGCCATGGGCATCGATCCCCTGCGCTACGTGGTCGCCCCTCGCATGGTTGGAGTGACCTACGCGGCTCTGTGCCTGTGTGTGGTGTTTGACCTGGTGACGATTGGCGGCGGCTACGCGCTGGCCTCCTTGGCGGTCGATACGCCCGGTCCCATCTTCCTGGCGGCCATCAGCGAGAACATCAGTTTTGTGGGCATCGGCGTTGGGCTCATCAAGTCCGCCTTCTTTGGCGTCATCATCGCGACCATCTCGACATGGCAAGGGCTCGCGGTCGACGGCCCGGCCACGTTGGTGCCCATTCACACCCAGCGATCGGTGGTGCACAGCATCGTCGCCTGCGTGATGGTGTCGGTGATCATCAGCTTGGTTGTGAACATCGGTCGATTGCTGTGAGTGCGCCTGCACTCAAGCTCGACGCGGTCAAGGCCGCCGAGGGCCCTGCTGTTTGGGCGTGGGCGCTATGGTCCGCTGGCTCGCGTCGTGCTGGGGCTTGATGACCCGGTCGAGGGAACGGTGGAGCTGCTGGGACAGCCGCTTGCCGACATGGCCCGTCCCGATCGACTGCACCTGCGGTCCAGATGCGGCGTGCTCACCGAAGGCGCCGTCTTGATCTCGAACATGAATGTGTTCGACAACATCGCGCTGCCGCTTCGCTACCACAACGAAGAGCTCTCAGAAGACCAGATCGAGAGCATGGTCAGCGCCGGCCTCGAGCGCTGGGGGCTTGACCGGATCTCGCAGTTGCGTCCGTACCAGCTCGATGTTTCGCAGACGCTGAGGGTGGCGTTGGTGCGCTGCCTGCTGAGCGAGCCCGAGCTGGTGGTGCTCGAGAATCCATTCGAGCGTCTGGACGATGACCAGCGTGGACTCGTTGATGAGCTCATCGACTCGCTGACCGGACAGGGGGCCGCGGTTCTCGTGGTCGACGCATAATAATGTCGATTTGCGATACGCCAGCATGCAGAACATATCGATGGACTGCATAGAGTCCGGCACATAGCTTGTTGGTATCTGGAGGAACCCCATGGTCCGCTTTTTTATGATTGCTCCTGTTTTGGCTCTGTTCGTCGGCTGTGTGCACGGCACCATTGAAGACCCCTACGAAGACCTTCCCGACGATGGCATCGACCAAGGCCAGGACGATGTGGACCCCGTCGACGACCCCGTCGAGGACGCGGTTGACGATGTCGCGGACAGCCGCACCTGCGAGGACTTCGTGACCTCGCCGCACAATGCATGCGACGGACACGCGGACTTCTCCCTGGACGTAGTCTCAGAGGGCTGGACCGACGATGGCTACGAAGTGACGGTGTCCTTCCACAGCCAAGTCGAGTGGATGAACTACCCGGGCGTGTTGCTCGAGGGCGACGATTTCATCAACTGGTGGTACGGCATCTTCGCTGGCGACACCTACGAGGCCACCTTCATTGCGCCGGAGGGAGCCGACGAAATGGTGTTCACCGCGGGTGCGTTGAACTGCCAGGACAACATGGGCGACGGTTGGCAGTGCCCGGTTCCTGGGCAGCTGATCGTGGAAGTTCCCGCACAGTAATGTCCCGGCAGGTGGCTCCCATCTGGGGGAACCGGGTGTAGAGTGCGTCGCGATGGCAGGCGAACAGTCCCAGAAGGAACGCAGACTAGAGCGGGTGGTTGGCCTGTTCATCGTGGCTTCGTTTCTGGGATTTCTGGCGCTGGTCACCTTTGCCGCATCCGGCTCGGACTTGTTTTCGGCAAAGAACCATTACCGACTCGAGCTCGACCACGGCACAGGACTCAACCCCGGAACCGACGTGACCATCGCGGGCATGCGCGTTGGCTATGTACGCAAGGTGCGGCTGACCGAGGCGCGCAAAGTCGAGCTGTGGCTCACTGTTGAACAGGAATACGCGAGCTTCATTCGCGAGGACAGCGTTGGCAGGGTGACCATGACCCTGACGGGCAAGAACGTGTTCATCGATGGCGGAAGCGAGAAGTCTCCATTGCTGGCGAGCGGCGGCAGCCTGGTCAGCGGAAACCACTTCGACTTGCTGATCGCGCTCGAGAGGATGAACCTGGTTGCCACCCTCGAGCAGATTCAGACGATTCTCGAGGACTTGACTGTGCTGGCCAAAGAGCTGCAGATCGGAGACGGTCGGCTTCCCGATGTGCTCGATGCGGTGCTGGCGATCATCGAAGATCTGCACCAAGGCAAGGGCAGCATCGGCCGCCTGCTCAAGGACGATGCGATGGTCGACAAGCTCAACGGCTCCCTGGACCAAGTGGGCGAGATGACCACCAATGTGATCTCGGCGTCCGAGTCGCTGTCGGCGACAAGTGCCGTTCTAGACCGGGTCGCGGGCTCCGTCGATGGGTCCATCAAGAGCTCCGCCGGCTCGATCGACGAGAGCACCGGCTACCTCAAGAGCACGTCGCAGGACGTGAACACCTCTGCAAAAGAGATGCAGGTGACCATGGGCAAGCTGAACGAGTCCCTGAAGGAGCTCGAGAAGACGCTCAAGGCGATCCAGGGGATGCCGCTGGTTCGCGGCCAAGTCAAGAAGATGGACGAGCCTTAGCGGAAGGGCACGGCTTGGGCACGTAGGGGCGCGCCCGTCGTCCAACCACCTTGGCGTTCCCTTCGCGCAGCAAGCTGCCCAGGGACCCTTGCCTCGAAGTGGTTGGCCACCGTGCGACCCCTACGACCCGACCGGCCCTCCCTGCGGCTCCCCTTCGGGCCTTCGCTCGCTCTGCTCGGCTCCGTCGTTCAGCTGCTGCAGCGAGCCGCCGAGCCAGCAGCTCGCTTGCGAAGCGCCACAGTCCGTGCACGTCGCTCAGATAAACCTACGGTTCTGCGCGATCGATCCGATGAATTCGTTTGACGGGCGTCACACAGTGTCGTATGACGTGCGTCACACAATTCGTATGACGCGCGTCATACGGAGCGGAGTTCACCGATGTCCGACCTCATTGTTCTAAAATTCGGCAGTTCAGTCCTGCAGAATGAGCAATGCTTGCCCGCTGCCGTGCACGAAATCTACCGACATGTGCGGGCTGGCCGCCGCGTGGTCGCGGTCGTCTCGGCACTCGGAAACACGACAGACGCGCTGGTGGCCCGCGCTCACGCGTGGTGCGACGCTCCGCCTGCTGCAGCTTATGCGGCATTGCTTGCAACTGGAGAGGCCGAGACGGCCGCCCTGTTGTCTCTCGCCCTGGACCGCGCGGGCGTTCCCAGCGAGATTCTCGATGCGAATCGCGCGGGTCTGCGGACCGAGGGACCGATCTGCGACAGTCGGCCAACGGCGCTGGATCGCGGACGCATGCTGCGTCTGCTCGATCGGGTGCCGGTCGTGGTCTTGCCGGGCTTCCTGGGCAGAGACAACGACGAGCGCACGACCCTGCTGGGGCGCGGCGGCTCGGATCTGACGGCGCTCTTTGTTGCCTGGCAGCTGCAGGCGCACTGCCGCTTGGTCAAGGATGTCGACGGAATCTACGACTGTGACCCCGCCACCAACCCGCAGGCGGCACGGTTTAGCCGGCTGAACTGGGAAGACGCCGCACAGCTCGGCGGTGCGGTCGTTCAGCCCAAGGGCGTTTCTTGGGCCCAGGAGCGAGGCTTGGTGTTCGAGGTGGGCTGCCTAGGGTCTGCGGCCGGGACGCTCGTCGGCCCCGGACCGAACGTTGTGGCCGAGAGTGAGCCCGCACGGTCACCCACTCGGGTGGTGCTGCTTGGGCTCGGTACGGTCGGTTTGGGGGTCTACCGGGCCCTGTGCGCGCAGCCCGACGCGTTCGAAGTCGTCGCCATCGCCGTGCGCGACGTGGCGTCCCATACAGACCACGCACCCGCCGACCTGCTGTGTTCCGACGCGCTGGATGCCGTTCGACGTCCCACAGACCTGGTCGTCGAGTGCATCGGCGGCACCTCTGTCGCAGTCCAAGCGGTTCAGCTGGCGCTGGATACCGGGCGTTCGGTGGTCACGGCGAACAAGGCCATCATTGCAAGGGACGGCCGTGGCCTCGACGAGCGTGCCCGTCGGTCCGGCGCTGCCCTGCGCTATTCGGCGGCGGTGGGTGGCAGCGTGCCCGCAATCGAATCGGTTCGGCGCTTGGCTCAGTCCGGCGTCATCGACGAGATCGAGGCGGTGCTGAACGGGACCTGCAACTTCGTTCTCGACCGGCTGCACGATGGCGTGTCCTTCGACGATGCCGTTGTCGCCGCCCAGAAAGCCGGCTTTGCCGAGGCGGACCCCACCCTCGACCTCGACGGCACCGATGCCGCCCACAAGCTGGCCATCCTGGCCCGCGAGGCCTTTGGAGCCGAGCTGGTTGCCGACTGGATTGACCGGTCCGGACTCGACAAGCTCGACCTGGCCGAGATCGAGGCCGCTGATGGCGGTCGGGTACGTCTGGTGGCCCGATGCCGCCGCACTCCATCAGGTCTGCAGGCGTCCGTGCGCACCGAGTTGCGTCGTGCCAATGGCCCGCTGGGCAGCGTTCGAGGCGAGCACAACGCCGTCACTCTGCGCCCGGCCACCGGCCGCACTCTGTTTATCTCTGGCAAGGGGGCTGGCCGCTGGCCGACCACCGAAGCCATCGTCGCCGACTGCATCGACCTGCGTGCATTGGCAGCCCGACCCGCAACCGCTGTTGCGGTCTAGGAGCCCTCCTCATGTCCGACCTTCGCTTTGGCACCCGGCTCGTCCACTTTGACGCGGCCCCTGGTGATCCGCACCGTCCGGTCACCACGCCGATCTACCAGACGACGACGTTCTCACAGCAGAGTGCGCTCAATCCCGGCGAGTTCGACTACAGCCGCTCGGGCAACCCGACGCGCAGCGTGCTCGAGCAGCAGATCGCCCGACTCGAAGGGGCCGAGCGTGCGTTCTCCTTCTCGAGTGGCATGGCCGCCATCAGCGCTGTCTGCCGCCTGGTCGGCTGCGGCGGCGAGATCCTGGCCGGAGACGACCTGTACGGAGGCTCCTACCGCCTGCTGTCACGCATCCTCAAGCGCTACGGCGTCATCGTGCGCTACGTCGACACCACCGACCTCGAGACGCTGCAGCATGAGATTGGACCCCAGACCAAGCTGGTCCTGGTCGAGACGCCGACCAACCCGCTGCAGCGCATCACCGATCTGCGCCGGGTGGCCGATCTGTGCCACGCCCATGGCGCGGTCCTCGCCGTCGACAACAGCCTGCTCTCTCCGGTCCTGCAGCGCCCGCTTGAGCTGGGCGCAGACATCGTCATCCACTCCGCGACGAAGTTCCTGGGCGGCCACAGCGACGTGAGCGCCGGCGTTGTGGCGGTCAACGACCCCGAGCTGATCGAGGAGCTCTATCTCGTCCAGAATGGTGAAGGCACGGCCCTGTCACCGATGGACAGCTGGCTGCTGCTGCGCGGCACCAAGACCCTGAAGCTGCGCGTGCGCCAACAGCAAGAAAACGCCCGGCACATCGCAGACCTGCTCACCGCTCACCCCGCTGTCGACCGCGTCTTCTGGCCGGGCCTGACCAGTCATCCCGGGCACACCCTGCATCGCAGCCAGTCGTCGGGTCCCGGCTCGGTCATCAGCTTCACGACGGGCTCTCTGGCCGATAGCGCCGCGGTGGTCGACGCCACCCGGCTGTTCCACACCTGCGTCAGCTTCGGCAGCGTGGGCTCGTCCATCAGCGTGCCCTGCCGCATGAGCCACGCGTCGATCCCCGTCGGCGTTCGTCGGTCGCGTCAGCTGCCAGAAGACCTGGTGCGCGTGTCTGTGGGCATCGAGGAACCCGAGGACCTCGTGGCCGACATGGAGCGTGCGCTGGACGCCGTTCGCCCGTCGTTTGCGGTACCATCCGCGCTGAATGATGTGGGCCGAACTGCAGCAAATAGCGGAGCGCTTCGAGCTAAGTGACGAGGCCCGCGCGGCCCTGCGCGAGTGGTTCGATGGCACCGAAGGCCAGACGATGCTGTACGAGGACGGCAGTGACACGCTGCTGTTCGGCGGCGATTCCATTGTGCTGCCGTCGCCCGTTCTCGACGAAAAGGAACACGTCCCCGTAGCCCTCGATGGCGGTGCCCCCGCCACCATGGCCACGGGCTCTTGGCTGACTCCTCGCTACCAGAACCTGGGAAAGCTGGGTGAGGGCGGCATGGGCGTGGTCTACCGCGTGCGCGACCGAGAACTGAATCGCGTCATGGCCCTCAAGGTCCTGCGCACCGAGATTGCGACGCGCAACATGGTGCGAGCCAGGTTTGTCGAGGAGGCACAGGCCACAGCCCAGCTCGAGCATCCGGGCATCATCCCCGTGCACGACTTCGGGCGGCTGATGGACGGGCGGTACTTCTTCACGATGAAGGAGGTGAAGGGCGAGACGCTGAGCGACCTGATCGACGAGCTTCACGAGGCGACCTTTGGCACCGGCAGCTGGGCAGAATCAGTCGGTGGCTGGACACTCGCCCGGGTCATCGGCGTGTATGCCCGTGTCTGTGAAGCAGTCGCACACGCCCATGTGCGGGGGGTCGTGCATCGAGACCTCAAGCCCGACAACATCATGGTGGGCGGCTTCGGCGACGTGCTGGTGGTCGACTGGGGCTTGGCCAAGATCTTAGGGCGCCCGGACATCGAGTTCACCGATGAAGACGCCGCCTTTGTCCAGACCGACCGCAGCGCCAACCAGAGCCTGGCCACCCGAATCGGCACGGTCGCCGGCACCCCGCTCTACATGTCGCCAGAACAGGCCCGGGGCGAGGTCGACAAGCTGGTTGCGTCGTCCGATGTCTATGCGCTGGGCGGCATTCTGTTCTCGGTGCTGACTGGCCGAGCGCCCATTCAGAGTGGCGATGCCTATGCGGTCCTGGACCGAGTTCGCGCCGGTGACTTGCTGCCTCTGGATGGTCCGGCGCCCATTCCCGAAGAGCTGCGGCAGATCTGCGACAAGGCACTCGCATTTGCACCCGAGGACCGGTTCACCAACGCGGGCGAGCTCGCGGCGGCGATTGCCGAGTGGCAAGAGGGAGCCCGAAAGCGGGACCGGGCGCTCGAGGTCGTTCAAGAGGCCAGTCGGGCGCTTCCGCAGGCGGCGATTCTGCGCGAGAGGGCCGCGGCCTACCGCTTGGAGGCATCGCGCATTCTCGAGGGCCTGAAGTCCTGGGATTCGGTCGACAAGAAGCGGCCCGGTTGGGAACTCGAGGACCAAGCCCTGAACCTCGAGTCCGATGCCGAGCTCGAGGAACTGCGGGTCACGCAGCTGTTGCAGGCGGCCCTGACCCATGCTCCGGACCTGCCCGAGGCCCACGGAGCGCTCGCCGAGTTCTATCGTCGCCGTCACGCCGACGCCGAGGAGGCCCGTGACGTGCCCGCCGCAAAGCGGTTCGAGGCCCTGTTGCGCAGTCACGACCGAACCGGGCGGCATGGGGGCTATCTGCAGGGGGACGGCGCGCTCTCTCTGCTGACAGACCCGCCAGGGGTCGAGGTCGAGCTGTTTCGCTATGTCGAGCGTGATCGGCGGCTGGTGCCCGAGTACCAGCGCAGCCTGGGCAAGACGCCGCTCAACGATGTGTCCTTGCCGATGGGCAGCTACCTGCTGGTCCTTCGCAAAGCCGGGCTGCAGACCGTGCGCTACCCCGTGTCCATTGGCCGAGAGCTGCACTGGAAGGGTGTGGCTCCTGGTGCCGCAAGTCCGGGTCCGGTGCGCATGCCCCGTGCGGGTGAGTTGAGCGACGACGAGGTCTATGTGCCCGCCGGCTGGTTCTGGGCGGGCGGCGACCCGCACGCACCGAGTGGATTGCCGGGTCAGCGGCAGTGGCTTGACGGCTTTGTCATGGACCGGCATCCGGTCACCAATGCGGGCTACCTAAACTTCCTAGACGGGCTGCTGGTCGAGGGGCGTGAGGCCGATGCCTTGCGCCATGCTCCCAGAGAACGCTCGGGAAGCGAGGCACAAGGGGCGATGATCTATGCCCGTGATGCCGACGGACGCTTCATGTTGCGCACCGACAGCGAGGGCGATGCGTGGCTGCCCAACTACCCCGTGCTGCTCGTGGACTGGCATGCGGCGGTCGCGGCGTCCGAGTGGAGGGCGCGCACAACCAAGGCCGGCTGGACGCTGCCGACGAGCCTGCAGTGGGAGAAGGCTGCACGAGGCGTCGATGCCCGCTTCTATCCGTGGGGCGACCGGCATGACCCGAGCTGGGCGAATCTGCGCGGCAGTCGGGCCGGACGTGTACTTCCGGCGGTGATCTCCGAGTACGAGAGCGACGAGAGTCCCTACGGAGTGCGTGGCTTGGCGGGGAACAGCCGAGACTGGTGCCTCGGCGGCCTGGTCCTCGAGAACGGCAAGGAACACACCGAGGATCGAGCGACTCGCGGAGGCTCGTGGTCCTATACGCAGAACCATGGCCGCGTGGCGAACCGAATTGGGCTGCCGGCGGACTACCGCTCCGAGGTCTTGGGATTTCGCTTGGTGCGCCCGTTCAGCTGATTCGATGGGGTAGCATC
>CAYYHT010000117.1:0-13852 GCA_964471355.1 uncultured Enterobacteriaceae bacterium | reverse complement strand
CGGGGGCGTGGGCCTCCCACTCCGGATGCCCGAAGTAGGCGTGTCGGGCTCCGGCTGCGATGATGAGCTTGTCGAAGCCGACCCAGTCTCCGTCGACGCAGACCCGCTTGGCTGGCGCGTCGATCTGGCTCACCTCGCCCAGGCGCACATTGACGTTGGGCTGGCTGGCCAGGACCGAGCGGATCGGCTCGGCGATGTCGCCGGGGGCCAAGGCGGCGCTGGCCACCTGGTACAGCAGGGGCTGGAAGAGGTGGTGGTTGGCCCGGTCGACGAGAGTGACCTGGACGGGTGTGCCTCGAAAGCTGCGGGCGGCTGCCAGTCCGGCAAAGCCGCCTCCGACGATGACCACATGCATGGGCGCTCCTCGGTGAAGCCAAACCTAAGCACGCGCAGTTGCCAAACCAGCGGTTACGCCTGTGCAATGCATTGGTTGTGGACAGCGCTCTTCGTGGTGTGTTTGGCGTTCTCTGGCTCCGCCCAGGCCCAGGAGTGGACTGCGGCCCAGGAGCGCCTGGTCAACAAGGCGGTCAAGGCGGACAATCGCAAGCTTCGATTCGCCGAGAAAGAGCAGTGGGACAAGGTGGTGCTGGCGGCCGAGGAGGGATTGGCGCTGCGCATCGAGGCCTTTGGCCCGCAACACGAGTACCTGATCGTCGGCATGAACGATCTGATCACGATCGAGATGGCCCTGGGACGTGTCGACCGGGCGATCGACTATGCCGAACGCACCAACGCCCTTCGCGTCATGGTGGCCGAACCGGACATGGCTGGCATTGCCGATACCGAGCGCCTGCTGGGCATGCTGCGCTGGCATGTGGGGGACGCTCAAGGGGCTGTGAATGCTTGGGAGGCAGGCCTAGAGGCATACGCGCTGGCGGGTCTGGACCGCGCTCCCGGTGTGGCCGAGTGCCACGAAGGCATCGGCAGAGCCGGCATGGCCTATGGGCAGCTCGATCTGGCGGCCCACCACTACCAACAGGCATTGCCCGTCTATGAAGAGATCGGCGATCTGCATGGGGCGGCACTGTGCTTGAGCGGCCTTGGGCAAGTGGCGCGGGAATATGGCGACTTGGATGCGTCTCTGGCCTATTTCGAGGCCATGCAGCAGCGCGTCGAGGCCGACGTCGGTCCGACGCATCCGAGTGTGGCCGTGGCGCTGAGCAGCCAGGCCGCGGTGTTGATCTCGAGGTCGGAGTACGAGGCGGCCGAGGCGCTGTACCGGCGCGCTCTGGACATCGAGGCGGCGGCCTATGGCAGCGGGGCCAACGAGCTCGGCTCGATCATGGCCAACCTGGGCTCGGCGATTGCGCTGCGGGGCGACTATGCCGCTGCAGAGCCGATCTTGCGCGACTCGTTGGCGCGAATGGAAGCCACGATGGGCGTGGACTCGCCTGATCTCAGCGCGGCGCTCAGCGGCCTGGCGACGGTCTATTCGGGCACCTCTCGGCCCCTTGACCAGATGCTCATTCTCAAGCGCTGGGAGCGCATCGACCGGGCGGCTTTTGGCCTGGAGCACCCCGACACGCTCACTGCAATTGGGCGGCTGGCCGGGGCCTATACGAACCTGCGGCGCTTCTCGGATGCCGAGGCCTTGATCGCGGAGTGGTTGGCCGGCGTCGAAGTGGTCTACGGCCCGGATTCTGCGCAGATGGCGGCGCCGACCAGCAGCCTGGCCGACTCGATTGCAGAGCAAGGTCGCTTCTCGGACGCGCTGCCCTTGGCACAGCATGCCCACGACCTCGTGGTGGCGGCTTGGGGGCCCGACGACAGCCGGGTGCGCTCCTATCAGATCCAGCTGGCCTGGCTGACCGCCCGCAATGGCCAACAGCCCCAAGCGCTCGAGATGTACCGTCAGATCTTGGCGCGGGTCGAGGCTCAGGATGGTCCAAATAGCCTCACCATGGGCGTCGTTCGGACCCGCCTGGGCGACGTGTTCGCGAACATGGCCCGCTACGACATGGGTCAGCCTCAGTTCGAGCGCGCCATCTCCATCTTCGAGGCGCTGAACGGGGACCGAGCGACCATCCTGGTGGCGCCGCTGACAGGGCTGGCGCGGTGCCAGCAGGGGCGCGGCGAGCTGGTTCTGGCTCGCCGCAACATGGAGCGCGCCCTGGACATTGCCGAGCGGAATCTGGGGCCGGATCACCCACAGGTGGCCGTGGCCCTGAACAACCTGGGCGGGGTGTTGGTGGCACAGGGAGACCACAGCGGTGCGTCCCTGAACATGATGCGCGGCTACGACATCCAGGTCTCCACTCTGGGCGAGGGCCATCCAACTCTGGGCACCCTGCTGGTGAACATGGGCAATGCCATGGCGGCCGGAGGCTTGTACGACGATGCAGAGCTGGCCTACTCCCGCGGCGAGGCGATCTTCGTGGCCGCCTATGGGCCCGACCATGTCGATGTGGCGGTGGCGCGACAGGGGCTGGCGGGCGTGCTGCTGTCCTCGGGCAAGTTTCCCGAGGCGGTCGTGGCCTACCGCGACGTACTGGCGCTGCAGGAGCGCATTCTGGGTGCCGACCACGCGATGCTCTCGTCGACCATCAGCTCCCTTGCTACGGCCGAGTCAGTCACAGACAACCACCCACAGGCCATTGTTCTGCTTCGACGGGCTATCGCTCTCGAAGAGGCGGCTGGCGGGACCGACTCTCTGCAGGTGGGCGAGCTGTCCATGCACTTGGCGCTCGAGCTGCGCGCGACGGGTGAGCACAAAGAATCTAGGGCGTTGCTGCAGCGGGCCATGCTGCTGCACCGCGATCAGCTGCAGCAACTGCTCGACGTGAGCTCCGAGAGCGAGCGGCTGGGCATCGTGGCCGAGCGGGAGTCGCTGGTCTTTGCCTATCTGACGGTGTTCGACAAGCCCGACGACGTGGTCGATCGCTACGAGGCGGTGTTGGCGTGGAAGGGGCTGGTCGCGTCGGCTGCAATGGGGGAGCGCATCGCCATCGCCGAGTCGGACGATCCGGCGGTGCAGGCTCGAGTCAATGAGCTGAGCTTCGTGCGCGCGGCCATCGCCCACCACGTGTTCGACAAGAATCCCGGCCCCGATGCACGGGCATCGCTGTTGATGCTGAACGCTCGAAAGGGCGAGCTGCAGCGCGAGCTGAGTGCACTGGTGGCAACGACCGGCGCGCACACGGCCAATGCGCGCGAACTGTGCGACAAATTGCCAGCGGGTGCGGTGCTGGTGGACTTCTTTGAGCATGCCGAGCTGGCGGCGATGACCGATCAGATCGGCGAGTACAGCGCCTTTGTGCTCAAGGGCGGGCAGTGCGACACCGTGACTGAGGTGTCACTGGGAGAGTCGGCCCCGGTGCACAAGGCACTGGGCCGCTGGCGGCGCACACTGGACACCGCGATGATCCCCGTCAATGTGGTCGACAAGGCCGGCGGCGAGCTACGGCAGCTGGTGTGGGACCCGGTCGAAGAGGCCATCGGCGACGTCGATCTGGTGCTGGTGGTGCCCGGCGGCCAGCTGGCTTCCCTGGCGTTCGCGGGACTGCCCGATGCCGAGGGCGGCGGCTACCTGATCGAAAGGCAGACCATCGGCTACCTCGAGAATGCCCAGCGGTTGGCGGCATGGCCGTCGCGGCGGCACAAGATCACCGGGTCGGCGCTGGTCGTGGGTGGCGTGGACTACGGCGGCAACGTCGAGACGGTTCAGCTGGCGAGCCGCGGTGGGTCCAGCTGCGACATGAAGGGCTTTCCGCAGCTGGCGGGAACCGTGGTCGAGTCCGATGCCATCTCCGAGCTGTTGACAGACCGCCTGAAGGTCACCCGGCTGTCCGGTGACGGCGCCACAGAGCAGACTCTGCAGCAGTCGATGGTCGGCAAGTCCGTGGTCCACCTGGCCACCCATGGCTTCTTTGCTGGCAAGACCGAGGGGTGTGGAGAGCGGCACACCGGCAGTTGGCTGGCGTCTGGACTCAATCCGATGTCCCTGTCCGGCTTGGTACTCAGCGGGGCCAACGACGGCGGACATGGTGGCTTCGACGGTCTGTGGACCGCCGAGGAGGTCTCTGCAATGCAACTGGATGACACCGATCTGGTTGTGCTCTCCGCCTGCGAGACAGGTCTGGGTCGGCTGTCCGGAGGCGAGGGCGTCATGGGCCTGCGTCGCGCGCTGGGAGTGGCCGGCGCAGACACCGTCGTCATGAGTCTGTGGACCGTCGACGACGAGGCGACCCGGCTGCTCATGACCGAGTTCTATGGAGGCATGTTCGACGCCAAGGACCCAGCCGGCGTGCTCGAGGCCTTGCGTGACGCCCAGCTGCAGACGATTCGCCACTTCCGCGACATCGATGGAGAGGCCAATCCACGCTTGTGGGCTGCGTTTATCGCCAGCGGCGATCCCAGATGAGCTGACCGGACTGCGTCGCGCAATTGTTGCAGCGATGGATGAAACGTGTCGATTCGCCCATAGTTCCTGACCAACAAGGAATACGGACGAATCGTGAGAGTTGGCCCGGGGTCGCGATCCTCCGGATAGTGCGCTTGTCCCCGGAGTTCTCTTGACCGAAGCTGTCGCCTGGCTTTCTGCCTGGTACAACGTGCCCTATTTGTTCGCCCTTGCGGTGACGGTGGTGTTCTCGACGTTTCAGATCGTGTTTGGGTTTCTGCCTGACGCCATCGACATCGACCTCGGCGATGGGGACATCGACGTCGATGTCGACACGGATGTGGGTGGCGACGCCGGACACGAGCTCGCTGTCGACGGCGGACACGGTGTGATCGGCTCGGTGCTCTCGTTCCTCGGCGTGGGCAAGGCGCCCAGCACCATTCTTGGCTTGGCACTGTTGTTTTCGGTCGGCACCTTGGGGCTCGTCGCCAATGCCGCGGTCACCATGACCGCAGGCGCGGCCACCTTGTCGACCGGCCTATTCGTCGGCATGGGTGCGGCCAACCTGTTTGTCGGTGGCCTGTTCACCGGTCGGCTCGCGCTGGCGCTCAACTGGCTGCTTCCAAGCCACGACACCACGACATCGGACGGCACCAAAGTGCTGGGCACCCAGGGCAAGGCCGCCAGTCGCATCACTGAAAAGGGCGGGCAGGTCCGCATCGGTCCCAACCGTTGGATCGACGCTGTCACGGCCTCTGGCAGCCAGCCCATCGAGAAGGGCGCAGAGGTTCTGCTCATCACCTACGACAAGTCATTGTTCCGGTACATCGTCGAAGAAATCTAGACCCCAAGTAAAAACACCCCCTGGAGGGACCCACCATGGAAATGCTCATCGCAGTCGGCGTCGGCGCCGTAGCACTGATGTTCTCATTCATCAGCGGACTGGTCATCGTCGCCAAGTTCCGCATCGTGCCCGAGGCCGATCAGGCCGTGGTCATCACCGGCTCGACCGTCACCCGCAAGGACGCCGCTGGCGAGAGTCACCAACGCCCAAAGGTTGTGGTTGGCGGCGGTGCCTTCGTGATTCCCATCTGGAACAAGTACCAGATGGTCTCGCTTGAGGTCGTGCAGATTCCAATCAAGTGGGAGGGCCTGGGAGCCACTCTGCCGTCCAAGGACCGTATTCCTGTCGTGCTCGAGGGCGAGCTGACGGTGCAGGTCGACGGCGACAACGAGGACCAGATCGTGCTGGCCAGCCAAAAACTCGGCATTCCCAACCGTGGCACTGCCAAGGGTGACGAGTTCAACATGGCCAACAGCGTCAAGCAGAAGGCCGACAAGCTGGTCGCTGCAGCGCTGCGTACCGCCGTGTTCGAGTTCAACTTCGTCGACCTCAACGCCCAAAAAGAGATGTTCGAGAACCGAGTCCAAGAGCTGCTGCAAAAAGACCTGGCCCGCCTGGGTCTGACCCTGACCGCTGTGTCGATTCCGCAGGTCAGCCAGGGCAACTTCGGCGATGCCGACGGCGACATGTTCGACGAAGAAGGCAAGCGCAAGGTGGCCGAGATCATCGAAGCGGCCAAGACACAGAAGAACGACATCGAGCAGACCAACAAGATTGCGCGTCAGCAGCGGGACTTCGAGGCCCGTCAGCAGCAGCTCGAGATCGAGTTCAAGCAAAAGAAAAAGGAAGCCGACAACGTTCGCCAGGTCGACGAATACCAGGCAATGCAAAAGGCCGAGACCGCCAAGAACGTGCTGCTGCAAGAGCAGAGCGAGGCCGAGGCACGTGCCGCTCAAGAGCGCGCCATCAAGGAAGCGCAGGCCATCGCCACAGAAAAGGCCGAGAAGGCCGAGATCGCCAAGATCGAAGCCGTCAGTGTGCGTCAGTCCGAAGCCCGCGCCGCACAGCGAGAAGCGACCGAGACCGCGGCCATCCGCGAGGCCCAAGCCGACGCGAGCCGCATGGTCGCCGAAGAAGAAGCGCACCAAAAGAAAGAGACCGCCGAGATCGCCAAGAACAAGGCTGTCGAGGCTGCCCGCATCGAGAAGGAGATGGCCATCAAGGTGGCCGACGAACAGCGTCAGCAGGCCATTGAAGAGGCCGCAGTCGCCCGTGAGATCGCCGTCGCCACCAAGCGTGCCGACGAGGCCGCCGCCCGCGCCGACCAGGCGACCGCCGAAGCCAAGCAGAAGGGCGCTGAAGAGCAGGTCATCACGGTCAAGGCCGAAGCCGAAGCCGAGCGTCAGAAGCGCATCGTGACCATCAAGGCCGAAGAAGAGGCCTCCAAGGACCGCATTGACGCGGACAAGAGCGCGTACGTCGAGGCCAAGCGGGCCGAGGGTGAGCGCGACGCCGCCGAGAAGCGTGCCCAAGCGACCAAGGCCGTTGCCGAGGGCCAGGCCCACGCGGTCACCGCCAAGGCGACGGGTGATGCCGAGGCCGTCAGACTGTCTGCAGCTGCATACGCCGAGGATCTGACCGTGCGAGCCCAGGCCGAGTTCGAGGCTGCCGAGAAGCAGGCCCAAGCTCGCAAGAAGCTGGCTGCCGCCTCACTCGAAGAGGGCAAGGCCACGGCCGAGTCACGGCGCCTCAAGGTCGAGGCCGAGAACAAGATTGCTCCCGCACTCGTCGTTCGCGATGTGGCCATCGCCGCCATCGAAAAGGCACCCGAGGTCATCCGCGAGCTGATGTACCCAGTGGCGCAGATCCCAGCCGACGTCAAGATCCTGCAGGTCAACGGCCTGGGCGAGAATGGCGACGTCGACGGCCTGCCGGCAACCATCCTGAACACGGGACTGGCGGCCGCTGGCATCGCGCCCTTCCTGCGCGAAGCGACCAAGGCCATCGCAGACAATCCGGACATCGCCGAGATGACCGGTGTCTTGGGCACCGCGGCCAAGGGCGCGCTGACCGAAGCGGTCAAGACCGTGCGTGAAGCCACACCCGAGAACGGTGCATGAGTCCACCCCCCACATTGAGCATTGAATCCGTCACCCACCAAGAGCTCGAGCAGCTGTTGGTGGGGCTGCTGGCCAAGGTCGACAAGAGACCTGAGCTCATGGCGGACCCAAGTGCGCTGATGCTGGTGCGGCTGACGACAACGTTGGCCAAGTACATCGGCGAGGACAGCGAAGACGACGAGCTTCAGGCCCAAGGCGCTCAAGCCGAGTCCGAGGCCAAAGCCGCAGCCGCAGCCGAGGCCGCCCAGCTCAAAGAGTGGCTTGCAGACCTCACCAGCAAGCTGGCCAAAGCCAAGGACGCGGCGGACACCCGCGTCGCAGCTGTGCAACAGCAGCTTGAGGTGCTGCAAGCCGAGCTTGAAGCGTCCCAGGCGCTCGCGGTCGAGGCCGAAGGCAAGCTCGTTCCACTGCGTCAGAAGCTGCGCGAGCTGCACGCCAAGCGAGCCGAACAGTCTGACGATGACGAGCTGGCCCTGGCCGAGATGAAGGTCAAGGTATTGGACTACGAGTACTCGGCACGGTCGACTCGCGTGCACTTCAAGGGTGGACAGGCGTGTCCCTGTTGTCCCGAGTGTGATGGCCTAGATCCCAGCCGCGCCAAGAAGCACAAGGACCGTGGCCACAGGGACAGCTGCAAGCTGGCGGCGATGATTGCTAGCCTGTGATTCCGGGTGAGCTGACAGGACCTGTCAGCATCACCTGTACATGGACGTTGCCGGCTGGATACACACGTATACGATCGACCTGCGGAGAGGACAATGAGTGATCCCCACACCACCGAAACCATCTGCATGGACATGGGGTCGGCCACCACGGACTGCTTGCCTGCGGCGGTGGATGTGGACGTCTGGACGCAATGCGCGCGGCATGGGCCCGGCCAACAGGACGGCCCACTGAGCCTGACCAACCGCTCCATCATCTACAAGCTGCATCCGGCTCAGGGCGACGCCTTCTTGGTCGTGCTCAATGGCCTGTGGGTCGACGATGCCTCCGGCCAGCCATTCAAGGGGCTGCGCATGCTCGAAGAGCAGACCGGCGCCAAGGTCCGCTTCATCTTGTCGCCCGGCGCGGGTCACCACCTAAGCCTCGCCGCATACGCAGAGGCCTTTCCCGACGCGCGGGTGTGTGTGGCCGCCGGACGCATTCCCCGAGCCAACCCCGAGCTGGTCGCGATGGACAACGTCGACGTGTACGACATCGATAGTCCCCCCGCAGAGCTGTTGGCCGCCGGCCTGCGCATCCACGTGCTTCACGGCTTGATGGAGGGTCCCAAGGCTGCCCGCGCCCAGTTCATGATCGCCGGGGTCTGGAGCTACGAGCTCAACAGCACCGAGCCGCTCATGGTTCTGCACGAGCCGACTGGAAACCTGACCAGCGGGGGCCATCACTGGTGGTTTGTTCCCGAAGGCCACGACGGTGTGCTGCAGATGCCCGGCGTCATGCACCTGGTGCTGCGCATGGTGGGCATGGGCATGGGCTACATGACCGCCGGTGCCGTCTCTTGCGAGACCAATCACAGCTTTGCGATTCACGACAAGGCGGCGTTTCAGGCCAGCTGCACCGAGTTTCTGAGCTGGGACTTCGACAAACTTCTCGACCTTCACGCTCCACCCAACACCTGCCCGACATCGGGTGCCAAGGCCATGTTCGAGACCTCTGTCGGGCCAATTGCCGCGGGCAACTGGGACAACGTGGTCTGGAACGAAGGCAGTCTTCCAGCTAGCTAAATTTGAACCCGAGCATCCAATTTGGAAAGATTGGATGCTTCCGCACCGCGCTTCGGCGCTCCCTCTCACGGACAAAACAGGAGAATGCGCTTGGCACGCGGCTTGCTTTGTAAGGACACGGCGGAGGATTCCCCTATGTTTATGGCAAAAGACCGTGTGAGTGCCGAGCTGGATCGCGTGCGCAATCGGACGCACGCCATCGTGGCAACCGTTCCCGACGACGTGCTCTGCGGTCAGCATCACGAGCTGATGGGCCCGCTGCTGTGGGACCTGGGGCACATCGCGGCGTTCGAGGACCTGTGGCTGGTGCGCGTGCTCTCGGGTTTCGCTCCCCCGGCTGCCGAGATGGGGCTCAATCTGATCTACAACCCCTTCGAATACCCCCGGGCGGTTCGCGGGACCATCGAGTTGCCAAGCCGAGACGAGACGGCGGCCGAGCTTGTTCGCGTGCGCACGGCAACCCTCGACCGTCTGGCGCTTGGCCCCACAGACTGTGACCCGCAGCTGGCGAGTGGCGGCTTCATCTGGGCGATGGTGGCGCAGCACGAGGCATGGCATCAAGAGACCATGCTGGTCAGTCTGAACCTGCGTACCGACTTCCACTACCAGCCGTCGTTCGCGCATGTCACGCCGCAGCTTGACCCCGTCGCCGACGACGAGATGGTGCGCATCGCAGGCGGCCACTCCATGATGGGCACCGACGACCGCAGCCGCGCCTATGACAACGAGCGCTGCCTGCATCCCGTCGAACTTCCCGACTTCGAGATCGACAAATACCCGGTGTCGAACGCCAGATACCTTCGCTTTGTCGAGGCCACCGATGCGACTCCACCCTTGGGATGGAAGCACCTGGATGGTCGCTGGTGGCGGCACAGCTTTGGGGTCACAAGTCCTCTCGATCTGCGCGAACCGGTGATGCACGTGTCGTGGCACGAAGCCCAGCGCTTTGCGGCGTGGGAGGGCAAGCGCCTGCCGACCGAGGCCGAGTGGGCAAAGGCCGCGCGTTGGGACCCAGAGGCTCAGGCGCTGCGAACCTTCCCTTGGGGCGAGCAGCCCATCGATGGCTCGCGCTGCAACGTGGACCATGGCGCATTGAAGCCGGCACGACTGGGGTCGTTTCCAGCCGGAGCGAGTGCCTATGGTTGCCAGCAGATGTTGGGCGACGTCTGGGAGTGGGTCGAGGACGCGCTCGCGCCCTATCCACAGTTCGAAGCGTGGCCCTATGAAGAGTTCTCGGTGCCCTTCTTCGAGAACAATCGGGTGCTGCGCGGTGGCTCCTTTGCGACGGGGTCATCCCTGGTGCGAGGCAGCCTGCGCAACTGGGATCTGCCCGAGCGCCGGCAGGTGTTTGTCGGGTTCCGCTGCGCGCGTGACGTCTGACTCCCGGGCAGCTCGCGGACCGGCTCGGCTCGCTGTCAGTGCGGGTCGATCGAAGTGAAGCGCGGTCGTTTCGGGTGCCGGTGCTGCCCTATGAAGAGCCAGAGGGACGCCCCTCCTCCCTGCTGATTCTGCATGGCGGTGGCAACCAGGGGCATGGCGAGAGTGTGGCGTGGACCATGGCCGCGCAGGACGCGTTCGTCGAGCGCGTTGCCGTCTTGAAGGGTCGGGGGACGGTGGCTTCGCTGGCTTGCGAGTTTGTGGGCTACACCCGCATGGCGGTCGAAGGCGCCCTCATCGATCTGGCGCTGCGGCAGAATCACATGACGCTCGAACAGTTGGCCGGCCCGGGTCAGCCCGTGCGCTTCGCCATCTCCTTTGACCGGTGTGCCGACCCCGTTGAGCGGGCCAAGAGCATGCTGGCTGGCAATCCAGATGCCGTGTTCAAGATCGACGTGGACCCTCGATGGGGGGATGTTCGCGAGCTTGCCCGACTGAACTGCGTGGCCGTGCTCGACTTCAAAGGCGAGGGCACTCTGGAGCAGGGCAAGGTGCTGCGCGAGCTGTTCCCCGATGCGATCTTCGAGGATGGACCTGCCGTTCCGGGGGCAGCCAGCGCAGACCAAGGCATCGATACTCCCGGGGACGTGGCTGATGTGACCGCGGACTGGGTGAACATCAAGGCCGGTCGCATGGGGGGCTTTCTGGCGGCGCTTTACGGGTTGGAGGAGGCGAGGTTGCGCTCGATCGGAGCGTATTTTGGAGGGCAGTTCGAGCTAGGACCCGGCCGCAACCAAGCCCGCCGGCTCGCGGCGCTCTATACAGCTGGTGGAACCAACGATCTGGCTCCCATCCCCCCCCGAGAAGACGCTGCCCGCGGTCCGTCACCCCTGGCCATTGACCTGAACGAAGGCGGCTTTCGCTAGGGGTCAGGATCCTCCCATTCCTATTCGGCAGACTCAGCGGGTTACCCGGCGGCATGCGCATCATCCTACTGACCTCTCTGCTCTCGCTTCTCGTCGCCTGCCCGGTGGCCACGCCCCCCGATGAGGACCCGGTCGAGACGGACACGGACACCGATTCGGACACGGACACGGACACCGATTCGGACACGGACACCGACACCGATTCGGACACGGACACCGATTCAGACACCGACACCGACACCGATACGACGCCGACCAACTGCACCGAGCTCGCTGCGGCCTTCGAAGCCGAGTACCAAGCGATTGCGTCCTGCACCCAGCCGTCGGACTGTGGCCAGCAGCTCACCGGCACCAGCTGCGGCTGCACCCAAGACTGGGTCGCCCGCATCGGCGAGGACACGACTCAGTTCTATGCGCTGATGAACATGGCCGGACCCATGAGCTGCGACCTAGGCCTGGGCAGCACCTGTGACTGTCCCGAGGCCGATGGCTTCACCTGCGGCACCGCCGGTGTGTGCACGTGGAACTACGGCAGCCCGTCCGAATAGGACTCAGTCCGCCAAGTCGCAGAGCACTTCGCCCGAAGCGTGGGGGCCGGCCTCGCCGCCGATGAAGGTCACGAGATCGGCGTCGAAGAAGACCGAGACGGTCTGGCCTGTCTGGGTGAGCGTCGCTGTGCCGGTGCTGGAGACGTAGTTTTCTTCGCCGAGGGTCACCCAGACAGCTCCCTCGCCGGTGAGTGGACTGGTCGAGGTGTCGTTCAGCACGAACTCACCATCACCGGCGAGCGCATCGCTTGCGAGCCAGACCGTCGCGTCGCCGCAGTCCCCGTTTCCGGATGCCGAGAACACGTTCTCGGACTCCAAGCAGAAGCCGAAGCCGACCGAGGTCTGCAGGTCGATGCGGCAGCTGGTGCCGTCGTCTGAGGTGAGGTCCCCTTCGAGCAGCTGTGGAAGCTCGAGGCCGCAGCCGCTGCACATGGACAGAGTGACGAGAAAGATGAGCCCGCGCATGGTCGCTCCTGCTTGATGTCGGGAGCATAGCGACTGGATTCAGCGTTGGCGTCTGCGGCGTGCGATCAGCGGCAGCACAGCCAGAAGCCATGCCATTCCACCGGGGCCATCCGACGCCGAGCACGCGCAGTTGGCTCGGCGTTCGGCGCGCTCGATCTCTTCGCAGTCCGCGGTGTCGTCCAAGCAGCTCTCGGTGCACAGGCCGTCGCCGTACATGCCGGTGATCTCGCAGAAGTCGGTGGTGCCGTGCACATTCTCGACGTGCTCGAGGATGAAGTCTTCGACGATGTCGGTGCGGGTGCTGCCCGAGAACTCGGAGCAGGCGTTGTCACCCCAGGAGTGGACCGCCCACTGCACGAGGTTGCCGTCCTCGTCCTCGTGGTACATCGGCCCGCCGGAATCGCCGCTGCAGATGTTGGCGTTGTTGGCGTTGGTGTCGTTGTCGGACCACAGGACCTCGTCCTCGACCCGATCGATGGTCAGCACCGCACTGCGCTTGGTGCCGCCTCCGCCGCCGTTGCCATTGGTGGCCCCGAAGCCCACGGACGTGACCTCAGTGCCCACGTCGTCGTCGTCGAAGGAGTGGGTGCGGAACCAGACGGGGTCGATGTCGACGTCTGCATCCAACACCACGATGCCGACGTCATTCTCGGAAGGGGTCTGCGGCCACGTCTCGCCCAGGGGCACGTAGTCGGGGTGTGCTGTCCAGGACTCGAAGCCGACGGTGATGTCGGCGGTGGCGGGCGTGTCGCCGAAGTAGGCCTGGCCAATCGCCACGATGGACTCGGGGCTGTAGTCGCCTCCGCAGTGGGCAGCGGACAGCACGATGCGTGGGGTGATCAGGCTGCCTGTGCACGCCGAGAAGTTGAAGGCACCGAGCGCCACGGCGCTTGGGTAGTCGGTCTCGGTCTGACCGTTGACGATGGGCGGTGGAGCCGGTTCAACGCCAGTGTCGTCGAGGGGTCCGGCAAGAACGGCTGTCGTCAGGAACGCGATAATCATGAGCGCGGGTATGCCATCTGCCGCCGCGGTCCGCGTGAAGAAGACGTCAGCGGCCCGGTGCCTCTATTTGCGGATCAAACGGTAGGCGCCGGTCCAATCGTCTGGAATGCCGTCGGCAGCAAGGGTCTCGCAGCGCTTCATCAGCAGCTCGGCGGCGACGTCACTGGGATCTTGGGCCAGGACAGCCGTGAAGCCGGCGAGTGCGTTGCCCAGCTCGGCTGCCCGCATGGCTGCACCGGCGGCCTCGAACTCGTCCCGGGTCGCCGTCCGTTTGCTGGCGACAGCGTCGGGCTGGGCGTCGAGCACCTCGTACACAGTGACCGTGCGAGCAGAGCCCTTGGGCCGAACCACGTCGACCAGCCGCATATTTGGCGGATTGTCCACGCACTCGAGGGTGGCACCCGAGATGAGCATGTTGGCGCCATAGCGCTTGGACAGGCTCTCCATGCGTGACGCCAGGTTCACGGGCTCCCCGACCACATCGCACTGCAGTCTGTCTTCGCT
>CAYYHT010000116.1:0-13856 GCA_964471355.1 uncultured Enterobacteriaceae bacterium | reverse complement strand
TCTCCTACAACGACGTTGGCAGCACCATGGCTCACGATTCAGACCGCTAAAGTCGGGACTAGCAGGGCGCTAAAAAGCTCGCTCCGCTCGCTTTGAGCTACGACGCCTTCTCCACCAAGGGGCGCACCTCCGCCGCCAAGAACGCCTCGACGCGCGCGATCCAAGGCCCGGTGAAGGCATCGGTGAACGGCGGGCAGTGCTTGCAGTCCTTGAGCAGGTGGGTCTGCTTTAGGTTGCCGAACAGTTCGGCTGAACGTGCCAACAGAGCCGGTCCAGGGAACTGCAGGTCGTCATCTGCCGCGGATGGTGGTGCGGTCGAAGCCGTGGGCCTCGAAGTGCCTGGTTGCCACATCGATGAGCAGCGCGCGAGTCTCGGCCTTTCGCGTATGGCGGGCGACGGACATTCGGTGAACCTGTTCACCATAACCTAAATGCTTGAGTGTCCGTTCCCTAGATCTCTCGGTCAGCTCACCGAAGCGGGGGACAGCAGGCGTTCCAAGACGGACTTGAGCCGTTCGACCTCGATCGGTTTGGTGAGGTAGTCGGTCATGCCGGCGGCAAAGCACGCATCGCGATCGGACTTCATTGCGCCCGCGGTCAGCGCAACGATCGGCAGGTCCGCGAACCGGCCCTCCATGGCTCGCAGCTGACGGGTTGCCTCGTAGCCATCCATCTCCGGCATCTGACAATCCATGAGCACCAAGTCAAAGTCACCGTTCACAACGGCTTCGACAGCTTGGTGGCCATCGGTCCGGGTCGAGACCTCGATCCCCAGCTTGCTTAGCAGGGCTTCAGCCAACATCAGGTTGATCCTGTTGTCATCGACGAGCAACACCCGCCCCCGCAGTCCGGCGGCGTCTGCTTGAGCTGTCTGACTGCCCTGCCTGCCCTGCCTGCCCTGGCCCGGCCGCAGTGCGCGCTCCAGATCCCGCAAGGCATAGGGCTCGCTGAGCACGGCATCAAAGCCCATCCCGCGGAGCTCGTCCGCCTGCTGCAGTTGCTGGATGGGAAGGGTGACGACGACGTTCTTGCCCCGGACCAAGGGAGAACCGATGACGCTCAGCGACCCCGTGACGGCGTCTGTCGTGGTCTTCGGGCGGTACATCACCACCGCCGCATCACTGCGAGCCGGAACCTCATGGTTGACCTGCACCTGGCAGTTGAGGAAGGCAAGTCCCTCGACCAGCGCCCGGCGCCGCGGTCCGACACCCGAGATGAGCAGCACGCTGAGGGGGGCAGCGTCTGGAGTGGCGGCGCGGTCCCGCGTGGCCAACCGAATCGAGAAACGGAAGACCGATCCTGCGCCCGCGGCGCTCTCTACGGTCACGACTCCCCCCATCAAGCCGCAGAGCTTCTGGGCGATCGACAGACCCAGGCCGGTTCCACCGTACTTTCTGACCGTCGACGCATCGGCCTGAGTGAATGGGGTGAACATTCGGTCGGCGGTCTCCTGCGTCATCCCAATGCCGGTGTCGGTCACGCTGAAGTGCAACAGTCCGGGCTCATCTGTGTCTCCGGCAGCCGGGTCGGCTTTGACCTCGATGACGACCGAGCCACTGTGGGTGAACTTCACCGCGTTGTTCCCGAGATTGACCAGGATCTGCCGCAGGCGTCCCGCATCGCCGATCAGCTGATCAGGGATGTCCCGGTCCACCACCGCGGCGAACTCCACAGCCTTTTGCTCGGCTTTGATGCTCAGCAGCTCGTCGACGCCTCCCATCAGCTCACGCAGAGAGAACGGCGCGGCGTCGATCTCGAACTTCTTGGCCTCGAGCTTCGAGTAGTCGAGAATGTCGTCAATCAGTATCAACAGGGCGTTCGCACTCGTCGACAGCGCGGTCAGGTAGCGCCCTTGTTCGTCGTTCAGACCCGTTTCACCCAACAAGTGGGCCATGCCAGCCACGCCGTTCATGGGCGTGCGGATCTCGTGGCTCATCGTCGCCAGGAAGTCTGACTTGGCACGCGCAGCGCGCTCGGCTTGCGCAGCAGCGTGTCGGGCTTGAGCCTCTGCGTGCTTTCGCGAAGTGATATCGGTGCGGACGGCGACGTACTGCTTCGGCTTTCCGCGCTCGTCGAGGATGGGCACGATGCTGGTGTCTACCCAGTACAGCGAGCCATCCTTGGCCCTGTTCTTGACCTCCCGTCGCCACACATTGCCTCGGCCGATCGTCGCCCACGCAATCTTCCAAAACTCGCTGGAATGATGGCCAGAGTTGAGGATGCGATGGTTCTGACCGACGAGTTCGTCGAGCGGGTACTGCGACAGCTCACAGAACAAGTCATTGGCGCGGATGATGGTGCCCCTTCGGTCGGTGACGGCGACGATGCAGTGATGATCGATGGCCATCTGCACATCCACCAGCTCTCGTTTGGTGTCTTCGAGATCTGTGTGCAGGCGCTCTGCTACCTTTACGAACTCGATTGCATAGAACGCGATCACTCCGATTGAGCCCACAGCACACATCGCAGTGAGCGCGTCCAACGACGCCCCGGCCGGGAACTCCGTGAGCTGGACAAGAGTCTCGCGAACCGGAACCATGGCCATCACCGCGACCACCGAGCCACCGGCTGCCACGCCAGCTGTGCGCCAGTCGATCAAGGCTGCTGTGATGAAGATCGACGACGCAAACCACATGACAAGGGGTGAGTGGATGCCTCCGCTGTGCAGTGCGCACCAAATGGGGGCGATCCAAATCGCAAAACACACCAACCCGGTAGCAAGCGCACTCCGCCCAGCCCGTGAGGCGGCGACTGAAACCCCAACGAAGAGGAGGAACAGCGCCGGGCCGATGAAGCTCAGCCACGCGCCCATGGCTGCATAGAACGCGCAGAAACCAAGCCCCAGGGCAGCAAAAACACGGTGATACACGGGCAGCAATGCGGCGTGCAGCCCCAGTCGCCGCTGCTGCCATATCACATCGGTCAATCGGGGATGTTGTGCCGGCGTACTCTTCGCCATGATCCTCCACCGCTAGGGCTAAGTCTCTCGTCGGCAGATCAGCATCGTCTGTTTAGCTATGGATCCGGTGCAGTCGCCGACCTCGTTGCTGCTTCCACGATGCAGCAATGGGTGTGATCTTGGGCCTGCGCCTTGCCGACCGGCACACAGGCGCTACAGTGCTGGTTCGACTGCGTGGAGGGGTGTGCACATGAGTGGGTTTCAGAAAGAACTGAACACCCTTCGGTCCAAGGTCGACAACAACCTCGCTCCTCCGTTCCTGAAGCTGCTGCGCCAATCGACGCGCGATCTCGAGCAGTCGGGCATGCACCATCGAATCCTGCCGGTGGGTGCGTCGGTGCCCAAGTTCACGCTGCCAAACCAGCACGACGAACAGCGAGCCCTGGCCGACTACCTGGGTGACGGCCCCCTAGTGGTCACCTTCTACCGCGGATTCTGGTGCTCCTACTGCAACGCCGACCTCAGCAATCTGCAGAGCTACTTGGACGAGATGCAGGGACTGGGCGCCAAGGTGATCGCCATCTCTCCCCAGCTTCCACGGTTTTCCAAGAAAATCATCCGCCGCAAGAAGATCCAGTTCGAGCTGCTGAGTGACCTGCACAACGACGTCGCACACCTGTTCGGGCTGCGCTGGAAGATGTCGTCCCAACTCATTGAGCTGTTCCGCGACAACCTCAACATCAACCTGCGGCTGTACAATGGCGCCGAGGATTGGACCCTTCCGATTCCGGCTCGCTACGTCATCGACAACCATGGAAGCGTGGTCTACGCCGAGGCCCATCCGGACTACACCCGGCGGCCCGAGCTCGACGCTGCCCTCGCAGCAGTGAAGTCGCTTTGTTCGTAAAGCCGCGCGCGTCCTACTACGACGTGCTCGTATGGACTCGCCGAGAGCTCATCGGGCTGACCGCGTACGCCACGCTTGTGACCGGCGCCCACGCCATATTGGGTCTGTCCTTCCTGCAGCTGCCATGGGCGCCTATCGGCATTGTCGGTACAGCCGTGGCCTTCATCGTCGGCTTCCAGAACAACGCCGCATACGACCGAATCTGGGAAGCGCGCAAGATCTGGGGCGGAGTCGTCAACACCAGCCGCACCTGGGGCATGCACGTGCTGGACATGGTCACCACCGAGCACGCCAAGAACGAGACGAGCGACGAAGAGCTCCGGCAGCACCACGAGATGCTCATCCACCGCCACATCGCTTGGCTGACGGCACTGCGCCATGCCATGCGCCAGCCAAGACCGTGGGAGGACTACCACTCCGAGCACACCAACCGAGAATGGGCGCGCGAAGTCCACATTCCCGAGCGCATCATCTCGCTCGAGGACGATCTGTTCGCCTGTTTGCCCGACGACGACTGGGAGGTCGTAGACCGGCACTCCAACAAGGCCGCCGCCATCCTGACGATGCAGTCCAAGCACCTGCGTGAGCTCAAGGAAAAGGGCCTGTTGTGGGAGTTCGCCTTCCTGCAGCTCGAGTCCGTGCTCGAAGAGATGTTCACCCTGCAGGGCAAGTCCGAGCGCATCAAGAACTTCCCCTATCCCCGCCAGTACGCCACGCTCAGCTACCAGTTCGTGCGGCTGTTCCTGGCGGCGCTTCCGTTTGCCATCGTGCCGGAGTTCGTCAAGATCGGCACCGAGATCTCGACGGTCTGGCCGGTCATCGGCAGCGCGTTTGTGTGGGTGTCCATCCCACTCATCACCCTGGTGGCGTGGCTCTTTCATACGATGGAGCGCACTGGCCGCGTGGGCGAGAACCCATTCGCCGGCTCGACAACCGACGTGCCCATCTCGACGATCTCGCGCGGCATCGAGATCGACCTGCGGCAGATGCTGGGCGAAGACCCCGAGAACATCCCGCGGCCCGTGGCAGCACTGATGGATGTGCAGATGTAGCGTGGCCGGATCTGGGTCGACGCAGCGTGCCTCCTCTGGCCTGGACGAGGATTGCGACTTGAGCTCTTCGGGGTTCGACAGCAACTGCCGCAATCCCGTCGGCACCGGCAGCGCCGAGCTCAGCATCACCAACCCCATCTCTGAAGAGGCGTTCGGATGGGACGTGTTCGTGACCGAGTCCGCAACCGGAGAACCAATTCTGGTCGTCGCGGACTGGGAAAGCGACACCAACGGCGACGATTCGGGCGCCGTGTACCTGTTCACCGGTGATCTGCGTGGAGACCTGAGCACCACTGACGCGAGCGCCCGCCTGTTCGGCTACGCGCCCGGTGACGCAGCCGGCTCGATTGTAGGCGCTGCGAACGTCGATGCCGACCCCGAGCCTGAGCTGCTCATCGGCGTCGGTGGACTCGACTTGGCGCTCGGAGGCGGGGCCATTTTCGTCGTCGACGTACCCACCAGCGGAGACGTCGTGCTCGACAGCGCCACGTTCCCGCTCGTGCACGGTCAGAGTGGCATTTTGGATGGCATCGGAATTGCCGGAGAGGTCGTCGTCGGCGACTTCAGCGGCGACGATGGGCTTCCCGAACTGGCGCTCGCCACTCCCTTCCACGGTTTCGGTCGCGGTGCGCTGTACGTCTTCGAATACCCACACACCGGCCAGCGCAGCACCGACGACGCGTTCTACACATACAAGGACGACCTCGGAGGACCGAAGGGTGTGGCCACCGACGCCGCATGCGGTGATGTCGACGCGGACGGAGGCGACGATCTGGTGCTTGGTGCGCGGGTCGGATCAACCGGTTTCGGCGAGTACACGCTGATCGAGGGACCACTGGCCCGCGGCGTATACGCGCCTGCCGACGCCACTCATCACAGCACCGAGCCGGGCAATCACATCGACATCGGCCAGGCCGTCGATGTGGGTGATTTCGACGGCGACGGCACCGTCGACATCTTGGTCATGGGCACGCGCTGGGATGCCGGACAGGACAACCGCCCCCGCGTTTGGGTACTCGACGACCCGATGGCGGCGACATTGGGTGATGGGGCCATGGCCGTGATCACCGGGCAAGGTGGCAACCCCCTCACTGGCGAGGGGCTGATGCCCGAGGCGCGCTTCGTCGGGGACTTGGACGGCGACGGAAAGGCCGATCTGGCCCTGAGCACACCCAGCTCCGACAGCGTGACGGTGGCTTTCGGTGGCACCGTGGGCACTGTGGACGCGAGCGGGCTCTATGGACAGAGCATCGGCCGACCGGCATTTGTCGTACAGGGACCCACCGACTCTGGATTGGGCTTCGGAATCGCATCTGGCTTCGTGTCGTCGGACAGCCACACCGACCTGCTGCTGGGCGCGGCAAACGGCAACCTCGCAAGCTTGATCTACGGAGGTCGCTGGTGATTGTTTGGCTGTTCGCCACCATCGCTCTGGGTGGGGTGTGCGAGACCCCCACCACGACCGACGACATCGTTCGCCACCTGCTGGCCGCCGAGGACGCGTACAAGGCTCTCGAGGTCGAGGCCTTCACTCAGTCGGTCGACGAGTCACGCCTGGTACTCGGTTGCCTGGACAGTCCCATCAGCACGGACATGGCGGCTTGGTACCACCGCCCAGCTCACCGAGCTCGTCGAGAACTGGTGAGCTAGCGGCTCACGAGCTCCCACTGAGCCAGAGCCGAGGCGAGTGCTATCTCGGAGCGAAGGATGGCGTGGGACAGGCACACGTCTGCGAAGCCCGCCTGTCGGAAGCTGTTCAGCTCACTCGCAATCCAGCCACACTCGGGACCGATGGCGATGACCGTCTGTGAGGCCAGCGGAGTCAGGTCGCTCATCCACTCTTCCCCGCCGGGCTGGGCCAGCAGGCAGGACCGCTCCAGCGCCTCGAAGTAGCTCAGAAACGGCACCAACAGGCGCCGTGTCGCGAAAGTCGGCAGCCAAGCATGGCGGCCCTGCTCGGGTGAGCCTGGAGTTCGAGCAGGGGCCCGACACGGCTGCCTCTGCGTGGGTCTGTCCCCGCTGACCCAGGACCTATTCAGACGGCTTCGCGACTGGGCGCCCAGCGCTGCAGCGTCGTCTTCAGGTTCTCGAACAGCAGCGGCTTGGCCAGGTGTGCATCCATCCCAGCTTCCAGGCACCGCTTGGCATCCTGGGGCATCGCGTTCGCTGTCAGCGCGATGATGGGCGTGCGGCTGGATTCTGTCTCGAGCGCCCGAATGCGGCGCGTGGTTTCGAAGCCATCGAGAATGGGCATCTGGCAGTCCATCAGCACCAAGTCGAACTGTCCAGTCTGGTACATCCGAAGCGCCTGCTCGCCATTCTCGGCGGTGGTCACGCGGCAGCCCAACTTTCGCAGCATGGCGCTGGCCACCATCAGGTTCACCAGGTTGTCGTCGGTCAGCAGCACTTCGAGATCGGCCAGCTGCTGGACCGATTCGGGTTCACGGTTCTCGGGAGCGCTCTCGGGGGCCTCCCCGGGCAGCAGCGGAAGCGCGAACCAGAATGTCGAACCGCTTCCCGCCACGCTCTGCACGCCGAGCTCTCCGCCCATCACCTTGACCAGATCACGCGTGATCGCCAAGCCGAGCCCTGTTCCGCCGTACTTGCGCGTGGTCGTGGCGTCGACCTGCTCAAACGGCCGAAAGATGGCCTTCAGGCGCTTCTCGGGAATGCCCAACCCGGTGTCGATCACGGCGAAGCGCACTTTGGAGTCCGTCCAGCTCACCTCCACTCGAACGCTGCCTTCACTCGTGAACTTGACCGCGTTTCCAACCAGATTCAACAACACCTGCCGAATCCGCCCCTCGTCTCCGACCACGTAGGTCGGCACGTCGGCGTCGACGTGGTCGGAGAGTGAAATCCCCTTGTCGTCGGCCGAGCCAGCCAACACGCTAAGCGTCCGTCGAACGCAATCGCGCAGGTGAAACGCGTTGGTCGCCAGCGGAATCTTGCCTGCGGCGATCTTGGACAGGTCCAAGACGTCATTCAAGATCGCAAGCAACGCATTTGCAGACCCCAGAATGGTCTCGACATACTCGGCTTGCTGGTGGTCCAGCCGGGTGTCACGCAACAGCTGGGACAGGCCGATCACGCCATTCATGGGGGTGCGCAGCTCGTGGCTCATGTTGGCCAGGAAGGTGCTCTTTCGATGCGCCTCAGCCAGCGCCGCGTCACGGGCCGCCTTCATCCGCTCGAGGGCTTCGATCACGGCCTTCGCATCGATCTGAGTACGCTGGTCGGCCTGGTCTGGACGCCGCACCCCCGACACGGCGATGCCGCCATCGACGGGCTCAACGCGAAAATCCACCGTGCACGGCCGCTCGACGTCGAACTCGGCAACATGCTTGAGCAGGCGGCCGCGCTTCATTCTTCGATCGAACTTCGACCGGTCGACATTCAGAATGGCCGAGACCTGAAGCCCTTCCGGGTTCGGATGGATCCACCGCTTGAACGCGGTATTCGCTTCGACAACGACACCGCCACCACCGTCGCACAGGGCGAGAGGGTCCGGCGACAGGTCGGCGAGTCGCGTCATCAGGCCGCGGTGGCCACGATCACGCTCTTGAGCGCACCGACCTTGCCCATGATGGTGTCGATATCGTCGTCCTCGACCCCGTTGTCTTCCAACGTGTCCTGCAAGATCTCTGCGACCTCGGCGAAGGCTGCCTCAGTGACGCCCATCCCGGCGTGGGCGACAGCCATGCTTCGCCCGGAGTACACGCTCGGACCGCCCAACACCATGGTGAAGAACAGGGTTTGGTGCTCGACGAGCCGATCCATATCGACGCCGTCGAAATAGGGCGCAAGCAAATCCGACTCCAACACCCGGTTGTAGAAGTCGGCGACCAACGCGCCAACTGTCTCAGTTCCACCGTACTTTTCGAACAGGCTCATCGGTGACCACCTTCCGTTGCATCACACATCGGATCAGAGGCGGGACCGCTGAAGCAGTTGGCTAGCCTAGCGCGGCGATCAACGCCTCGACGTTGGGCCAGCGCTCACCCGGAGACCGCTTGAGCGCGCCATCGATGTCCTGCACGGTCTGCATCGACACCATCGGCGCCACGAAGAGTGGAGAGGTGTATTTGCACTGCAGGGTGTTGTTCAGCACCTCGAACTCGACGTCACTGCCGAAGGGCTCTGCCTCACAGACCAAGTAGTAGAGGATGGCCCCGAGCGAGAAGATGTCCGATCTGAGGACAGGAAGTTCAAAGGCCCCTTCCGTCCCGGACCTCGCGACCCGAGCGCACGAGTCCGGCACATTCGCTCCCATCCCGGCCCCCGCGAGCCCGTTTCCGCGCGCCGATATGGAGTGCTATGGCAAGTTCAGGGCGGTACTCGGCTGCAGACGCACGTGTCCAGCCCGCCATCGAGGGCGGGGAAGCTCAGGCGGACTGTCTCGGCTCGGGCTTTGGCCGAGCGGCGAACAGCCCGTTGTCGGGCCCGGCGGCGGGGAGCAGGAACTCCAAGAGGCGACCGGCAACCCACACCCCTCGCACGATTTGGCGGACCGCGAGCCGACCATGGCATCCGGGACAGCGCATTGCATCCAGTTCGAAGGAGCGGGCGAGCAAGACGGCCCAGGGAATCCAGCGCTCCCCGGGCCGGCTGCCGCCATGCTCACAGGCGCCGTTCTTCGATGCGCGACCCGGCACGATGGCGCTGCGCATCGGTGACGCTGGTGCCAGCACGCCGTGATACGTCACGAGGTGGCTGCGCGCCGGGGGAATGATGGCAGCGAGCCGCTCCAGCAGTTCCGTCGGCGTGAGCACGAGGTGGCTGGTTCCATCACGCCAAGGCGTCTTGAGGGCGAGTAGGAGGTTGCCGTCGGGTGTGGCAGAGAGCCGAGGATGGGACAGCGGCGGTCTCGTGACGTAGCGGCACAACCGCTCGAGGCCAGCGCGGTCTCGCGCTCGGATGCGAACGCCCGCATGCAGTGTGAACCATCCCGACTCGGCACAGAGGCGTGAGGTCTTCGCTTCGGAGGGGGACGGGGACGCGGCGCTGGCTTGGCGGTCGGCCTGTCACTGCGCTCGGATCCCGGACCCTTCGAAGCCAACACCTACGATGGCAACCCCGAGTGGACCGACTCTCGGACGGTGGTCCGTTGGTCGCAACCACAACCAGTGGGGTAGCCGGCGAGTGGTTGGTGTTTGGCGGGCGAGGTAGTCGGCGCGGCTGTACTGGGAACCGGTGTCGACGTAGCCGCCAGAGAACAGGTCGAGAGCGCCGTTCGCGGTCAGCGCGAGGGTGCGGGAGTTGCCCAGGGTCACCCGAACGACTCCCAACGGAGACAGTGACGGAGCACGATGGTCGCCGGGAGGCCCACCCCGGGGGAGCCTACCTTACGTAGAACCAGGTGAATCCGGACGTGGAGCGGCTGCCCCCGTTGATCGTGGTGGCGTTGTTGTTGCAGTACTGGCCGTTGCCGTCGGGCCCCCAACACATGTGGCAGTTGCCGTCGTCGCAGCCGACGTAGACGGTGGAGTCTCGATCCTGGCCCGACTGCCCGTCGATGCTGTCGAAGTTGTAGGAGCCGTCGCTGTACTGGGCGCCGCCGCCTGGCCCAGCGGGACAGTCGGTGGTCCAGCAGGTGGGCACGTAGAGCGGGCCCGACACGGTGCCGTCGTCATGGGCCGCGCACTGGTGGTTGGTGATGGTGTTGCCGTGCAGGAGGTCGACCAGCGTGGGCGCGATGATTGCAGATCGGCTGCAGGGGCTCGGTTGGAAGATGTCCTTGATGGCTACCGGGTCGTCCCATTCGTGGTACCAGTCGCCACGGATGCTGGTCTCCGGGTCGCTGGTGTCGGACATCCGGACGCGGAAGTTGATGATCTGGTAGTCCCCCAGGGTCGAGTACCAGTGCTGAGGCCCGGTGGTGGGATGTACGAGCTCGGCGCTGCTCGGAACGCTCCACATCGACGGTTGGTCGGCGCGGCCGAAGAGCATCCAGCCGCCGCCGTCGGTGGTCATCTCGCAGTACACCTCGAACGCGTTGGAGGTATCGCCGTCGTTGTCGAGGTCCACCCAGTAGGTGTCGTCGGTCTTGCCCGGGTTTTCCGTGAGGATCGCCGCACAGCTCGCTCCGGAGTTGTCCTGGCTGCTGCCGTCGGCGCACTTATCGAAGCAGGACGGATCGAGGTCGTTGTTGTCGTCGCCGCCGGACGCGACTGTGGTGTGGCCGTCACCGTCCTGGTCGTGGTCGCTGCCTCCGTTGCAGTCCTGGTCGACGTCGTCGTACCAGATCTCGTCGGCGCCCTCGTTGATGAGCTCGTCGCCGTCGTCACAGTCGTTCTCGCAGATGCGCCAACCGTCCCCGTCGTCGTCGGCTTCGTCCGTGGGAACCCCGCCGTCGCAGTCGTCGTCGACGCCGTTGCAGGTCTCCGGGACCGCGGGATTGATGGCGCCGTCGTCGTCCTCGCAGTCGCCGGCAGCGGCCACAAAGCCGGTCGGCTGGTCGCAGGACTCGGTGCTCACGCCGTCTCGGCCGAAGTCGTCGTCGTCGACGTCGAGGTACCAGGTCTTTTCGAAACCCTCGTCGCTCACGCCGTCGCAGTTGTCGTCGGCGTCGTTGCAGATCTCGTCGGCGTCCGGGTTGGCGAGGGCGTCGCCGTCGTTGCAGTCGGTGTTGCTGCTCACGTAGCCGAACGGTCCGTCGCAGAGGCGGAGGTCGGTGCCGGGTGCGCCGAAGCCGTCGCCGTCGCCGTCCGCGAACCAGGTGGGCGCGTCGGTGGCGTCGGGCTCGTCGATGTTGCCGTCGCAGTCGTTGTCGACGCTGTCGCAGACCTCGACGCCGCCCGGGAAGGCCGCACTCGATGTGTCGTTGCAGTCGGTGTTCGTGGCCACATATCCCTCGGGCTGGCCGCAGCTCTCGAGGGTCACGCGGGGGTCGCCGAAGCCGTCGCCGTCAGTGTCCGCGAACCAGACCGTGGTGTCGAGGGAGGCATCGCCGTCGATCGCGCCGTCGCAGTCGTTGTCGAGGCCGTCGCAGAGCTCGTCGGCGTCCTCGTTGATGGTGGCCACTGCGTCGTCGCAGTCCTCGCAGGCCGCAAAACCGTCCCCGTCCCCGTCGAGGTAGCCCACGGAGCCGTCGCAGTTGTAGTCCACCGCGTCGGTGCAGTCGTCCTCGGGGGCGCCGGGGTGGATGTCCGAGTCGTTGTCGTCGCAGTCCGAGGAGTCCCCCACAAAGCCCGCCGGCTGGTCGCATGCGGTCGCGGTGGCCGCGGTGCTTCCGTAGCCGTCGCCGTCCACGTCCGCGTTCCAGGTGGTGGCGTCGCTCGGCTCGTTGTCGATCAGCCCGTCGCAGTTGTCGTCGACGCCATTGCAGGCCTCGACCGCGCTCGGGAAGACGCTGGGATCCCCGTCGTTGCAGTCGACGTCGTCGGTGAAGGTGTCGGCGTCCGCGTCGACGGCCTCGACATCGCCGCCGCGACAGGCGGTGAGCAGAAGAAGCAGCGGGAGTACAGTGCGCAGGGAACCTCCGGGGGGCATCATATACGACTAGAACTTCGTAGCGTGGTCCTGCCCCGGGCCCGGGCTAGGAGAGGCTGTCGAGCACGCTCTGCGTGTCCTGGCCGAGTCCAGGCACCCGGTCGTCGATGATCACGGAGTTGGGCAGCGGTGCGCGCACCCGGCCGGAGTCGTCGACCATGCCCCGCACGCGTTGCGCAGGCGGTAGGCGATGAGAGGCCGCAAGACGGGTCCGAGGGCAGTCCGGGCGGGCATCGGCAGGCCAGAGATGCGTCCGAGCCCAAGCTCCTGACACATCGCCTTCCACAAGTGCTTCTCGTCGACGATTCCCATCGCGAGGTACTTGCCGTCCTTGCAGCGGTACACTGGGCGCGAGCGCGGTCTGGCTCGAAACGACGCATTCACCGCGGCGTCTCCGACGAAGCACGGAAGCATGGTCAGCCCGAGCCCGGCCGCAGCTGCCTGCGTCCCGTCGCGCACGACCTGGCCAGCGACATCCGCGCCGCCCTGCAGCAGCCGGATCGTCGCGGTGGTCTCTTCGGTCTGCAGCTTGGCCTCGACGGTGGTGCGGTAGTAGGCCCCCGTCGCGCCGATGCCGGGCAGCTCGGTTCCCGCCACGATGCTGTTGGTGCAGTCCGAGATGTTGCACACGCCGGTCGCCGAGTCGACCTGACCGCTGTCGCAGAACGGTGGATTGGTGGTCGTGCAGCCCGTCGAGAACGTCTGGGCTCCAGCGAGCAGACCGGTGGTGACGATGATGCGCTTCGATGCCATGGGAACCTCCCGATGGCCCCCAGTACAGGTAAAGCGACCGAGGGCCGGTCTACTTGTCCTTGGCCCGAATCGCCTTGAGTGCTTCGATGTACAGCTCCGGCCCCAGGGCCGCGCGCGCTTCGGCTTTGATCGCACCGCCGAACTTGTCTCCGAGCACGCTGTCATCGGGAAGTGCCCGCATCAGCGCCTTGGCGTCTACCAGCTTGTTGTCACCCGCGGCGGCAGCAGCGCCGGTTCGATGGATCATGCCCAGCACCACGACGGTGCCCCCCAGCTTGGCGGCCGACAGCGCGGGCCCGGCGGCGCTCGAGTCATCGGCCGGGTCCTTGATGTCCTTGAGTCCGGCGTAGAGGACCTCGACGCCAGCAGTCAGCCCCGCGGCGGTCGACTCCGACGCCGCGACCTCGTCGAGCAGCTTGCTCACCTGCTGTTTCTGAGCCGCATTCAGGGCGTTGATCGCTTCAGTTGCGCCATCGAGCTGCCCGGGAGAGAGCATCTCGGCGTATTGCGCGGTCTCGGGCCATGGGGGCACGTTCGCCTCTGCTTTGCCGGCACAACCGGCGATGAGGATGATGGTCAGTGCAGCCGCGAGTACAGCGCTTCTCATTCGCCCTTTTCGGTGTAGAAGTGGGTGAGATTCGCTTCGCCGTGAAGCTCAAAGTTATTCGCAGCGAACTCCCCACTCTGGAAGTCGGCCTCGGTGACCCAGCGCGTGGCGCCGGTCCAGGGGTCGCTGACCATGAACTCGCGGTCG